>WTHV01000271.1 GCA_011525265.1 Alphaproteobacteria bacterium
CATAGGGGCTGTGCCGGTGTTTTGCTTGCCCGGAAACCCTGTTGCTGTTTTGGTTTGCTTTTATTTATTTGTGAAACCTGTTTTAGGTAAATTGTCACATTCGACCTTTAAGCCTCTGACATCATTGAAAATAAAGGCAGGGTTTTCCGCTAAAAAAGCACCAAATGAGCGGGCGGAATTTCGCCGCGTAAAACTAGCTTTGACAAATGATGGCGAGACTGTCATGTTGCCGCATGGCCGAAAAGGGGCAGGGGTGTTGTCATCACTGACCGGGGCTGATGGACTGGCAGAGCTTCCCTATGAATTAGGAGAAGTTCCAGAAGGACAAAAACTGCCATTTATAATGCTTTAAAGAAAAAGGCAAGGTAATGGTAATTCGCTATTTCGCTTGGTTGCGAGATCACACTGGTTGTGCGCATGAGACAATCAAATGCCCACAAGAGGTGACGACAATTTCACAATTGATAAGCTATCTATCAGAAACCTCTGAGGGTCACAAAGCGGCCTTTGCGCATGAGGGCGTAATCAAGGTTGCAATTAATCAAGAGTTCGCATCGCTTGAGGACAGTATTTCACCAGATGATGAGGTGGCTTTTTTCCCACCAGTAACAGGGGGCTAGCTTTGGCAACTGTTACGATCACCATTACCGAAGATGATATTGACCCCTCATTTGAGGTTGCACAGCTCAAAGATCAGGCAGTGGGTGCCATTTCTTTATTCTTTGGCACCGTCAGGGATACAAACGGCAATCTTGCCGCCTTGCACCTTGAACATTATGAGGGCATGACACAAAAACAAATTAGCGCCATTGCAGATGAGGCATCTCGTAAATGGTCGTTGAACGGCATTCGCATTATCCACCGTGTGGGACGTCTTTTGCCACAAGATATGATTGTTATGGTTGCGGCTTCATCAGCCCATCGCGCTGACTCGCTAGAGGCAGTCCATTATATCATGGATTATTTAAAAACAGATGCACCTTTCTGGAAAGCAGAAGAAACATCACAAGGCCTATCATGGGTTGATGCACGCATCACAGATGAGACAGCCAAACAGAAATGGCAGAAATCATAAAGTGATTTTGCCGCTACGCATTTTACTATGTATGAGAAAGTATTAGTCTTTTGACAAAATTTGACGAATTAGGCCTTGCAAAGCCTGTCCAAAAAGCCATCGCTTCACTTGGCTATGAGAAGCCATCACCTATTCAGGCGGAAATGATCCCGATATTGCTTGAGGGCAATGATGCGATTGGTATTGCCCAAACAGGTACAGGCAAAACTGCAGCATTTTTATTGCCGCTATTGACCTTTTTATCGCGCCTGAATAGCCGCCCGCAAAAAGGCAAATGCGATGTGCTGATTTTGACCCCAACAAGAGAGCTTGCCTCTCAAATTCTGGATAATGCCAGAAAATACGGCCAGAATATGAAATTTGCCTCTGCCCTTATCGTTGGCGGGGCGCGCTATGAGGGACAGCTTCGTGCCCTTGCTAAAGGTGTGAATTTGATTGTCGCAACACCGGGGCGTCTGATTGACCACATTGAAACAGGCGCGGCTGATTTATCACATGTCAGCTATGTGGTGCTTGATGAGGCTGATCAAATGCTTGATATGGGCTTTGTGCCAGCCATTCGTCAGATTATGTCTACCGTGCCAGATGAGCGTCAAACGATTTTGACCTCTGCTACAATGCCAAAGCCGATTGAAAAACTGGCTAATGAGCTTCTTAGCAGCCCAAAGCGCATTGCTGTTAGCCGTGAGTCAGAGCCTGCGAAAAATGTCCGTCAGGAAATCATCTTTGTGGATAAGCCACAAAAGCCAGCACAATTACTCTCAGTGCTTGATGAGCAAGATTGGTCAAAAGTCATTATCTTTACCAGAACCAAAAGAGGGGCTGATAAGGTGCAGGTGCAATTGATTAAAAAGGGGATTATCGCCCAATCATTGCATGGTGATAAGTCCTTTGGGCAAAGACGTCATATTATGGATGAGTTCAAATCTGGTGAAGTGCCCGTTTTGGTCGCTACAGATTTGGCAGGGCGCGGCCTCGATATCTCTGATGTGTCTTTGGTGGTCAATTATGATATTCCAAATATTGCAGAATCTTATGTCCATCGTATTGGTCGTACAGGCAGAGCAGGGCGTAAAGGTGTGGCTGTATCGCTTGTTGATAGATCTGAAAAAGCTTATTTAAGAGATATCGAAAAATTGATGGGGGTCTCTCTAGGCGGTCAAAAAGGCACCGCGGTTGCGACCGATAGCAAATCATCAGGGGCAAAATCTTCTGAAAAGCGTGAAGGTGCATCTCAATGGAAGGGTAAGCCAGATCGCAAGAAAAAATTTGACGGTAAAAAATCTGATAAATTCGCCAAAGGCAGAGATGAGCGGAAGGCACGCGGTGAGGATGGCACAAGAGGCCCCGCACGCAAGCCTGCACGTCGCAAGGATAAACCAGTCTTTAATGAGGCTACCATCCTAGAAGAATTAGGCCTGCAAGATGCCCCGCAACGCGGTGCAAAAGAGCGTTTTAGCAAAAATAAGGCCAAAAAAGGGTCTGATTATAAAGGCAGAACCCCCCGTAATTCCAATGATTTTAACAATTCAGACAAGCCTAAATCACGTCAAGATGGGCGTCCGCAACGTCAAGATGACAGACCATCATCTGGTAAAGCTGCCCCTGCTAAACGCACCGGTGGCAAGCCAAATGCGAAAAAATCAGCTGGTAAAAGATCAGTAGGCCAAAATAAGACAGGCAATAACCGCATGAAGCGCAGTGCCAATTTCAAATCAGGGCGTAAAGGCGGGCGTGCCTCAGCCTAAGGCATCAAAGAACTCTTGAAGATTGGCAAGTAAATCTTGGCAATCTTCAAGACCTGCATAAATGCGCATCAGATAGCCATCTGGCAAATCTGGTGCAAAAGCACGCATTTGTGGGGTTAACACAGCCTGCGTAATAAGGCTCTCAAACCCGCCCCAACTTGCCCCAATATGGAACAAGGACAAGTTATTCGCAGCCTCATCAATCACCTTTTGCGAGAGTGATGGCGAGAGCACGAAGCCGAATAAGCCGCAAGAGCCTGTGAAATCACGTTTAAAAATCTCATGGTCAGGTGATGATTCAAGCGCCGGATGAAGAACAGCCTCAACATATTTTTGCTGTTCCACAAATCGCGCTAATGCCAAGCCATTTGCTTCTGACTGTTTCAAGCGTAATGACATTGTCCGCAAACCGCGAACACCAAGATAGAGATCCTCTGGCCCAGCACACATCCCGAGAGCCGTTGTTGCAAAGCGCAGTTTTTGCATGAGCGCCTCTTGCACAGGCAATGCCTAAATTGACGTCTGAATGACCTGTGATATATTTCGTGGCCGCCTCAATGACGATATCAACCCCAATATTTAGCGCATTATGATGCAACGCTGTGCCCCATGTATTATCAATCATGGTGGTGATGTTATGCGCTTTGGCAATTGCCACCATGGCAGGGACATCTTGTAATTCAAATGTAAGAGAGCCGGGGCTTTCTAGATAGAGGACAGATGTGTTTGGCTTAATCAATTCGGCAATAGCGCCATTGATTCGTGCGCGATAGAATTCAACTTCAACGCCATAATTCGCGAGCATTTTGGTCACAAACCGCCGAGAGGAGCCATAGAGTGAATCTGGAAATAATATATGGTCACCTGATTTTGCGAAAGCGAGCAGGGCGGTATTGACAGCAGATAGACCTGATGGCGTAGAGATAGCATCATCTGCTTCATAAAGCGCGCAAATCGCTTGCTCAAAGGCCTGCGATGTGGGGGTGCCTACACGGCCATAGTCAAATTCTGATGGCTCTTCCCCACGATATTGTGCCATACGTTCACTTAATATCGTTGATGCGCGGTAAATAGGCGGGTTTGGTATGCCATGATTGCCAGCAGGATTGATGCTAGTTGTGGTAAGAAGTGTTGTTTTATCAAAATCTGAATGTTTTGCCATGATATATCGCTTCATTTGGTAATTTCATGAGTTTTTGTCTATTTTTCGTGAAATAAACCTTTGCAACCCTCGCATTCTTGCATAGAGTAAGTGAATTGGGGGGGAGTGCGAGTTTCGCACTTAAAACCAAACTATCTAATTCTTTGAGGGAATGAAACAATGAAAAAAATTTTGATCGCGATGGCCGGTCTTGCAGGTGTGGTTGCGGCTTCATCAGCAAATGCTGGCACTCTAGAAGATGTACGCGCACGCGGCCACCTGAACTGTGTTGTTAACACAGGTCTAACAGGCTTCGCGAGCCCAGATGATGCTGGTAACTGGACTGGCTTCGATGTTGAATTCTGCCGCGCTGTTGCTGCTGCTGTTCTTGGCGATGCGTCAAAGGTTGAGTTTGTAACTGCAACTGGTAAGACACGCTTTACAAAGCTAGCTGCTGGTGAAGGTGAAATCTTGTCACGTAACACAACATGGACATTCAGCCGTGACGTTGACTTGGCACAGACATTTATCGGTGTAAACTACTATGACGGTCAGGCATTTATGGTGCCAGCAGACTTGGGCGTTAGCTCAGCGACTGAACTAGACGGTGCATCAGTATGTATCCAAACTGGTACAACAACAGAATTGAACCTTGCTGAGTACTTCTCACGCAATGGCATTTCATATGAGCCAGTTCCAATCGAAACAAATGCAGAAGCACGCGAAAGCTACCTTGCTGGCCGTTGTGACGTTTACACAACAGACGGCTCAGGCCTTGCAGCAACACGTGCAACATTTGACAACCCAGATGCACACGTCATCTTGCCAGAAGTTGTATCAAAAGAGCCTCTAGGTCCTGTCGTACGTGAAGGCGACGATAACTGGGCAGACATCGTATCATGGACACTTAAGGCTATGATGGCAGGTGAAGAGCTAGGTATCACATCAGCTAACGCAGCTCAGTTGGGCAGCCAGGTTAACGAAAACCCAGAAATCAACCGCCTATTGGGTGTTGATCCACTACAGGGTGCAGAACAAGCTGGCCTATCAAGCGATTGGGCACTTAACATTCTTTCACAAGTTGGTAACTACGCAGAATCATTCGAGCGTAACTTGACACCACTTGGTCTGTCACGCGGCATGAACGCTCTTGCACGTGACGGTGGTCTACACTACATCCCACCAATCAAGTAATTGTTTGGTTGACGATTATGAGGCGACTTATTATGAGTCGCCTCATTTTTTTATTTCTGT
>WTHV01000024.1 GCA_011525265.1 Alphaproteobacteria bacterium
ATCATCAAGAGGGCCATTATGTTTGGCAATCCCTTCAAGTGTCTCCCATGTCAGATTGACGCCATTAAAATCAGCATAGCGCTCTTCTAAGATGGTGAGGACACGCAATGACTGCTCATTATGATCAAACCCGCCATAAGGTGCCATTACCTCATTAAGCGCGTCTTCGCCAGCATGACCAAATGGTGTGTGACCTAAGTCATGGGCAAGCGCAATCGCCTCTGCCAAATCCTCATTCAGGCGCAAAGCACGCGTAACAGAGCGCGCAATCTGCGCAACCTCAAGGGAATGTGTCAGGCGTGTTCTGAAATAATCGCCCTCATGATAAATGAAAACTTGAGTCTTATGCTTGAGCCTGCGAAAGGCGGCAGAGTGAATAATTCTGTCACGATCTCTTTGATAGTCAGAGCGTGTTGACGTGCCTGCACGCTCTGTTAAAGCGCGCCCGCGCGTGGCAGAGGCAAAACTAGCAAAAGGTGCCAGAAATGATGCTTCATCGTGAAACATAACCATCCTTGTAAAGTGCGGTTAAACCATGGGGTTCACCCTAAACCAGCACATCTTTTGGGGCAAGTTCTCATCATGCTTTTCATGCCTGCTCACCTTGATTTTCG
This sequence comes from Alphaproteobacteria bacterium, assembly GCA_011525265.1. GTDB lineage: Bacteria > Pseudomonadota > Alphaproteobacteria > Puniceispirillales > Puniceispirillaceae > UBA685. Next base: position 615 of record WTHV01000024.1, read on the forward strand.
TCACAATTATCGCCATATTAAGGATGTCAGATAGGATTTCATCTCTTATCATTGCGCGTTGGGAAAATAGCTCATGACTGAATTTACTATCACCAAAGCCGCGGCAGAGCGTATTGCTGTATTGCAAACCTCTGAGAACGCCCCTTATTTCCGCGTCAGCGTTGACGGTGGGGGCTGTTCTGGCTTTCAATATAAATTTGATTTTGACGATCAAACAAGTGACGATGATTTAACCATTGAAACACATGGCATCACGGTTCTTGTTGATGATATGTCTATGGGCTTCCTTGCCGGTGCTGAGCTTGATTATGTGCAAGAATTGCTTGGCTCTTACTTCAAAGTCGAAAACCCGAATGCGACCGCCTCCTGCGGCTGTGGCACATCTTTTTCTGTCTAACCCCAAAATAGGGTCACAAAAATGAGAATTGCAAGCTGGAACGTGAACTCAATGAAGGCACGTCTTGACCATGTCCTTGCTTATTGTAAGGCCGGTCACACGGATATTATTCTGGCACAAGAATTAAAGATGACAGACGAGAATTTTCCCTATGATGCTTTTGCCGAAATTGGCTGGAACGTCGCTGTGCATGGTCAGAAAACCTATAATGGTGTGGCAATTCTCTCACCTCATGACATTGAGAATGTCCAAAAGGGCCTTCCCGGTGATGAAGACGATGAACAGGCACGCTTCATAAGAGCTGATATTAAAGGGCTTCACGTAGCCTCGATTTATTTGCCAAATGGTAACCCCTGCCCCGGTCCAAAATTCGATTATAAGCTTGGGTGGATGGATAGGCTTGATGAAATGGCTTCAGAATTACTGCAATCTGAGAAGCCTGTTATTCTTGGCGGCGATTACAACATTATCCCACAAGCCATTGATTGCTTTGATGAAACTGTGTGGCAAGGTGATGCGCTTTATCACCCTGAAAGTCGGTCACGCTTTTTCAAACTTGTTCATAAAGGCTATACAGATGCCTTTCGTTCCATCCATCCGCAAGGCGCGCATTACAGCTTTTGGGATTATCAGGCAGGAGCATGGCAGAAAAATAATGGCATTCGCATTGACCATCTTCTGCTTTCACCTGAGGCGGCAGATAGGCTTGAGATGGCAGGCATTGATAAAGGCCCGCGCGGGCTTGAGAAACCATCCGACCATACGCCTGTCTGGTGTGACATTAGCGCATAAATAGAGATTAAAAAAAGGAAGGCAAAAGCCTTCCTTTCTCACTTATAGTATTTTTGACCAGCTCAATAGGTCTGCAAAGACCCTATAGATCTGCAAAGACGTGTGTTTCTTTCTTTGCGCCTGGATGGGTCGTAGCACCTGTTTCAGCAGAGCCAACAGTTTGCGCATATTTCCAGATTGTACCAGAATTATAATTTGTCTCCCGCGGCTTCCACTCAGCCTTGCGCGCCGTTAATTCTGCATCTGATAAATCAACACTGATATCACCCGTATTGGCATTAATGGTAATCATATCACCATCTTTCAAAAGGCCGATAGGGCCGCCAACAGCCGCCTCAGGCCCCACATGACCAATACAGAAACCACGTGTCGCACCAGAGAAGCGCCCATCTGTGATAAGGGCAACCTTGTCACCCACACCTTGGCCATAAAGCGCCGCAGTTGTGGCAAGCATTTCACGCATACCAGGGCCACCTTTTGGTCCTTCATAACGTATAACAAGCACTTCACCTTCTTTATAGGTGCGATCTTGCACAGCTTGGAAGGCTTCTTCTTCGCTATCAAAACAACGTGCAGGGCCTGTAAATTCAAGCACTTTCATGCCTGCGACTTTCACAATGGCACCCTCAGGAGCAAGATTACCGCGCAAGCCAACAACACCGCCTGTTGGTGAAAGCGGGTTATCTGTTGGATAAACCACCTTTTGGTCTGTTGGGAATTCCACATCTGCCAAGTTTTCTGCCATTGTCTTGCCAGTCACAGTGATACAATCACCATGCATAAAGCCGCCATCTAATAGCGCTTTCATCAAAACAGGCACGCCGCCAATTTCATACATATCACGCGCCACAAACTTACCGCCTGGCTTTAAGTCGGCAATATAAGGTGTGCGCTTAAAGATTTCGGCAACATCATGCAGATCAAAATCAATGCCAACCTCTGCTGCCAATGCTGGCAAATGCAATGCAGCATTAGTTGAACCGCCTGTTGCGGCAACAACAGTTGCGGCATTCTCAAAGGCTTTCCGCGTAAGAATATCTCTTGGGCGCAAGTTCTTTTCAATCAATTCCATGACAACACGCCCTGAATGATAGGCATATTCATCACGTGTCTCATAAGGCGCAGGCGCACCTGCGGAACCTGGAAGCGCAAGGCCAATAGCCTCTGAGACGCACGCCATCGTGTTGGCGGTAAATTGACCACCACATGAGCCAGCAGATGGGCAAGCCACACATTCCAACTCATGCAAATCTTCATCAGACATATTACCTGCCTGATGGGCGCCAACTGCCTCAAACACATCTTGCACTGTCACATCTTTTTCTTTGAAACGACCTGGCAAGATTGAGCCGCCATACATAAAGACAGATGGCACATTCAAACGTGCCATAGACATCATCACACCCGGCAATGACTTATCACAACCAGCAAGACCAACAATGGCGTCATAACAATGGCCACGAACAGTCAATTCGATAGAATCAGCAATCACCTCACGGCTAACAAGAGACGATTTCATGCCCTCATGCCCCATAGCGATACCATCTGTAACTGTGATGGTTGTGAATTCGCGTGGGGTGCCATCATGTTCACGCACACCGCGTTTAGCCGCTTGTGCCTGACGCGCTAGGGCAATGTTACACGGGGCTGCCTCGTTCCATGTTGAGACAACACCAACAAGCGGCTGGGCAATCTCTTCTTCTGTCATGCCCATCGCATAATAAAAGGCACGGTGCGGGGCGCTTTTCGCACCAACAGACACATGACGGCTTGGCAAATGTGATTTATCAAATTTTTTTGTCATAAATTTCAATCCTTACTACCGCGCTGATAAGGCGGCCTTCCCTATAATAAAGCCCCTGTGAGAGAGGACAATTATTTTTTCTTATCCATCTAATCTAGACAAAGCGGCTTGTAGACCAGCTCGTCTTGTTTCTTCATCTTCAAGGCGTCGTTTGTTTTCTTCGACAACGGCCTCAGGTGCTTTGGCAACAAAATTCTCATTCCCAAGTTTTTTCGCAATTTTATCAATCTCAGATGTTGCGGCATTGATTTCCTTATTCAAACGCTCTCTTTCAGCATCAAAATCTAGAATATCGGCCAATGGCATAGCGATATCAACGCCTGATACGGTCGAGCGTGCTGATTGCGTTGGCATATCACCTTCATGAGCTAACACAGCGCTAACACGTGCCAGACGCAATAAAGAGGCATCCATATCGGTAACCACTTGTGCTTGGGCGCTTGTCATATTGCGCAGCAACAATTCTGGTTTGGCTGAAAGTGGAACATTCATCTCAGCGCGCATGGTGCGAATTTCAGAGATGATATCAATGACAAAATCAATGTTGGTTTGTGTCGAAATTGATGGGATTGTTGGCCATTTTGCAGAGATTAACATCTCATCAGAGCCAAAAATCTTATGATTTAATTCTTCTGTGATGAAAGGCATCATTGGATGAAGCACATGCAAGGCCGCACGCAACACCGCCACTGCTGTTGCTCTGGTCTCATCTGAATCTTTTAAGACCGGCTTGATAAATTCAAGATACCAATCACAATAGCTGTTCCAGATGAAATGATAAATTTGATCTGCCGCCTCATTGAAACGATAAGCTTCAAGTGCCGCTGAAACGCCTTTTGTTGCGTCATGCAGAGATGAGACAATCCACTGATTAACAGGCAATTTCACATTTGATAAATCAAATTCCTCATAAGTCTTGCCCGCTAGCTCATTAAATTCCAAAAAGCGTGACGCATTCCAAATCTTAGTCGCAAAGTTACGATAGCTCTCGACACGATTTATAGATAATTTTAAGTCGCGCCCTTGCGCAGCCATGGCACACATTGTGAAACGCAACGCATCTGCACCATAATCTTTGGTCAAATCAAGTGGGTCTAGCACATTGCCTTTTGATTTTGACATTTTCTGGCCTTTTTCATCACGCACAAGCGCATGAATATAGACCTCTTTGAACGGTACTTCACCATCCATAATATACATGGACATCATCATCATTCTTGCCACCCAAAAGAAGATGATATCAAAACCAGTTACAAGAACATCACCTGGATAATAGCGCTTTAATTCAGCGGTATCCTCTGGCCAGCCGATTGTCGAGAACGGCCATAAGCCACTTGAGAACCACGTATCAAGCACATCATCATCTTGGGTAAGTTCTACGGGCTGGCCATAATGGGCATTGGCTGCTTCTTGTGCTTCAGCCTCATTCATTTCCACAAAAGGTGTGCCATCAGGGCCATACCAAGCAGGGATACGATGTCCCCACCATAATTGCCGCGAAACACACCATGGCTGGATATTGCGCATCCATTCAAAATATGTCTTTGACCACCGTTCAGGCACAAATTTTGTGCGCCCCTCTTCTACGGCTTTAATCGCAGGAAT
>WTHV01000210.1 GCA_011525265.1 Alphaproteobacteria bacterium
GAGATTGACAGCTACGCCGCTCATCTTGATGATAAGAGCGTTAATAATTTTCGATTGCCGGCTAGTGATTGAGGGGGGTGCGGCCTCCTACTGCGCGCCTGTGAGTAAAGCTTCATAGTAGGTCATTTTTGAGCATGTCATCATCTTATGATTATATCATTGTCGGCGCTGGTTCTGCCGGTTGCGTAATAGCAAACCGCCTCTCTGCTAACCCTGACATTCGTGTCCTTATTCTTGAGGCAGGTGGCAAAGATAATAACCCCTGGATACATATCCCTGTTGGCTATTTCAAAACGCTTCATAACCCAAAAACAGATTGGTGTTACAAAACACAAAATGAAGCTGAGCTTGAAGGGCGTTCGCTTGATTGGCCACGTGGTAAAGGACTTGGCGGCTCATCTTCCATCAATGGGCTTTTATATGTACGCGGTCAGAAGGAAGATTATGACAGTTGGGCACAGGCAGGTAATAGTGGCTGGTCCTATGATGATGTTCTCCCCTTATTTAAACGCTCTGAGAGTTATGAGCTTGGCAGCAGCGATCTCCATGGGGCTGATGGCGGTCTTGCCGTCTCTAAAATTCGTGCCAAAAGCAAAATCTCAGAAGCCTTTATTCAATCAGCTGTTGAAATGGGTGTGCCTTATACAGATGATTATAATGGTGAGGATCAAGAAGGGGTCAGCTATTTTGACCAAACAGCCTATAAGGGCTTGCGGTGTTCCTCGGCAAAGGCCTTTTTAAAGCCAGCGCGAAACCGCGCCAATCTTGATATCCAAACCCATGCCCATATTACAGGGCTTGTCTTTGATAAGACAGATGCCAAAAAAGTCATTGGCGTATCTTATGATCACAAAGGCCGCAATCATCAGGCCATGATAAATGATGGCGGTGAGGTCATCTTATCAGCTGGTGCGATTGGCAGTCCGCAAATCTTGGAACTATCTGGCATTGGGCGTGGTGATATTTTGCAAAAAGCAGGTGTAGCACCGCGCCATGAGCTTGCTGGTGTAGGTGAGGCCTTGCAAGATCATTTGCAAATTCGTCTTGTCTTTGAGACAAATGTGCCAACGTTGAATGACATGATCAATTCGCCAATTGGCAAACTATCTATTGGCCTGCAATATGCGCTATTCCGCGGTGGGCCCATGTCACTTGGTGCATCTCAAGTTGCCATTTTTGCGAAATCAATGAAAAGCCTTGAGACCCCTGATATCCAATTCCATTTTCAGCCTCTTAGCGCTGATAAGCCAGGTCTTGTTATGCATCCTTTCTCTGGCTTTACCTCATCTGTTTGCCAGTTACGTCCTGAGAGTCGTGGGCATATCCATATCACCTCTTCTGACGCCTATGAGCATCCAAAAATCAATGCCAATTACCTGACTGCAACAGCTGATCAGCTTTGTGCAATCCGCGCTGTTCGTTTTGCGCGTGAGATGACACAAATGCCGTCTTTGAAGCCATTTGTTGTGCGCGAACATACGGTATGCGGCGATATGTCAAGCGACCAAGATATGCTTGATGTGGCACGACGCTATGCCCAGACAATCTATCATCCCACAAGCACCTGCCGCATGGGCAATGATGCGACTGCCGTGGTTGACCCCCAATTGCGTGTTCATGGCATTGCCAATTTACGTGTCGCAGATGCCTCTATCATGCCATCTATAGTGTCTGGCAACACAAACGCTCCGGCCATCATGATTGGCGAGAAGGCCGCAGATATGGTGTTAGCCGCAAGAGGCGCGTAATGCGTATCTTAATCTATGGTGATTCTAATTCTTGGGGGCTATTAGATGATGGCCAAGGCCTTCGCTATGCCAAGCGGTGGCCTATCATCATGAAAGATAGGTTAAAAGATGCCTTTCAGATTGAAGCTGAAATAATCGAAGAATGCTTGCCCGGGCGCACAACCGCCTATCCTGACCCACAAGAAGGCCCTGAATATAATGGCCTGCCCTTTTTAAAACCGGCTTTGTTAAGTCACGCCCCTCTTGATTTAGTGATTATCTTGCTTGGCACAAATGATATGAAAGCACGCTTTGATGCAAGCGCTAGGTCTGTGTGCGATAACCTCATCCAATTGGCGAAAATCGTGCGCCGTGCGCCTGTGGGGCAGGGCAAATGGCGTGAAGCCACACCGCCAGCTGTGATGATTGTGACACCTGCCCTTATGGGAGAGCGTATAAATAACCCTAGCTGGTTGCGCTATGATGAATGGCAAGGGGGCTATGATAAAATGCGCCAACTGCCCACATTAACAAAACAAGCCATAGCTCATCTTGGCGATGATGCTATCAGCTTTTATGATGCGAATGAGGCGGTTACCCCCTCAGAGCGTGACCCTATCCATTGGGGGGCAGAAAGCCACCACGCATTAGGCGCCGCACTTGCAGATAAGATCTCACCAGTTTTAAGGCGCGCGAAATGACACATCAGACATTGGACGATATTATTGATTTAACACGCCACCCCCTTGATGATAGCGCCTATATCGCACAAGCGCGTGCGCATCTTAATGAGACAGGTGTCCTATGCCTTGAGGGATTTTTAAAAGATGACGCCCTAGCGGCCATGGTTGAAGAAGCCGCCGAACAAGCCCATCATGCCTATTTCACCAAAAGCACACATAATGTCTATTTAACGCCCAAAGATGAGACACTTGGTGATGACCATGTTTTTAATCGGCAAATCACCTCATCAAAGGGATGTATTTGTACCGATCAAGTCCCTTCAGAGTCTGGCCTTCATATCATCTATCATGATGCGCGTTTTAAACACTTTATTTCTGAGGTTGTAGGACAGGCAGGGGTTTATCCTTACGCTGACCCGCTCTCATCGATTAATGTGCATTATGCCAATGATGGGCAAGAGCTTGGCTGGCATTTCGACAATTCTTCTTTTGCCATCACACTCCTTTTGCAAGCCCCTGAGGCAGGCGGGGCATTTGAATATGTCAAAGATGTCAGAGATGCTGATAGGGGCGAGATGAATTTCGACGGCGTTGCCTCTATCCTTGATGGAAAGACAAAACCGCAAAGATTAGCGATTGACCCTGGCACGCTTGTGTTATTCCGTGGCCGTAATGCCATGCATCGTGTCACCCCCACAATTGGGGATAAGACACGCTATCTTGTCGTACTTGCCTATAATGATGCGCCAGATATCGCCTTATCAGAAAGCGCGCGCATGACCTTTTTTGGCAGGCTTGCCTAGCTGACAAGTGATAATAATTTCAAACGCTGTACTTTGCCTGACGGGCCTTTTGGCAATTCTGGCAGAATATGAATCTTATCAGGTGATTTGAATTTACCTAATTTATCATGGCAATGTGCCATCAGCTCGTCCAAATCAAATGGGGCTGATGATTTTAACATCACACAGGCCTCAACAGTTTGTCCGTAATTATCACATGGCCGTGCAAAGGCTGCTGCCTCTAGCACCGCATTATGTGATAATAACGCCTCATCCACCTCACGCGGGGCAATATTCTCGCCGCCTTTAATGATCAATTCTTTGATACGACCTGTGACAAAGACAAAGCCATCTTCATCCATTCGCCCTAAATCACCCGTACGAAGCCAGCCATCTTTTGTGATTGTCTTGGCTGTCTCTTCTGGCTGATCAAGATAGCCTTGCATCACATTAGAGCCACGCACCACAATCTCACCTTCTTCATGGGCAGGCATATCAGCCAGAGTCTCAGGGTTGATAATTTTGACCTCATTGCCAAAACCAATGCCGGGGGAGCCAATCTTTCGCTCCGCAGGCGGCAGTGGGTTTGATAAGATTTGCGCACCTGTTTCTGTCAGGCCCATTGTCTCAATAATCGGAATGCCAAAGCGGCTTTCAAATTTGCGGTGTGTTTCTGGCGGCAATGGCGCAGAGGCAGAACGGGCAAAGCGCAGGCGGTCTTTGCGCAATGGTGGCACATCATCATTATTCAACATATAAGCAAACAGCGTTGGCACAGCGCTAAACCAGCTACAATTATAATCATAAAGCTGCTGCCAGAATTGCTGATTTGAAAATTTATGTGGCATCACAAGTTGAGAGGCTGAGACAATTGTCCCCATCACCGAGACGCACATGGCATTAATATGATAAATCGGCAAAATACAAAGTGTGCTATCTTCATATGTCACATCATGCGCGATTGCCACATTATTACCTGCAGCGATCATATTATTATGAGACAGAACAACCCCTTTAGGATTACCTGTTGTCCCTGATGTATACATAAGCAAGGCTGAATCTGTTGACTGTAATTCTGGCAAAGTGGCCTCATTATCTGCCTGTGGCAGACGAGGGCCATCTATCTTATCAAGGTCGAATATTGCAATCTCATCATGAAAATTTATGCGTGCCTTAATGGCCTTTTGCACCTCATCCTTACAGCCATCATCCACAATTAAAAAGCGTGTTTTGGAATGGCCTAAAACATAGGACATCACCGTCGCTCCAGAGACTAAATTCATGGGCGTTGCGCGGCCACCTGCCAACACAATGCCAAGGAATGCCAAACAGCCCCCTATGGAATTAGGCGCCGCCACAGCGACAGATTCGCCTCTCACAAGGCCTTCACCAATAAGACCTCTGGCGATATTAGTTGCGCGCTTATACGCATCTGCCCAGCTAACCTGCACACCGCTATGGACACAATGCAGCCAAATCGCATCGCCATGATGTTTGGCATTATCTGCCATTAACTGTGAAATCACATTATGTCGTGAGCCCCTTTGCGCGTCCATGATACAAGCCTTATTGTCCTGTGGCTTTGAAATAAGCCCCAAAAATCTCATCTATTGTGGGCTCGGCTGGCGGGATTGGTCTGGCGATGCGTGTCTGATTAACAAGATGCGTCCAGTTGAAATTCTCATCAATGCCATTACCGCCCCATGAACCACAGCCCATTGAAAGACTAAATGGCAAGCCATTATCGAAGCTGCCGCCTGTGGCAAAACAATGAGCCTGATTGACAATCACGCGGCAGGTTGGCAAATGAAGCGCCAAATAATGCGCCTTTACATCATCATTGGTATGAATGCCAACAGAATGGCCTGCCCCTTGCCCTGTTTGTATTTCTTGTGCAAGGCACGCCGCCGAAAGGAAATCTGGCGCGCGATAAAG
>WTHV01000041.1 GCA_011525265.1 Alphaproteobacteria bacterium
AAAGGCAAAGCTATATCGGGCGGGTGAGAGCGCTTGCCAAAGGCTGTTGTGAGGCGTGGGTCGCTGATGGGGCCGCGCATAACGACTCACAAGAGACAAAAGGGGAGCAGGTATAATGGCACCACTTTTACTAACAATTGCCTGTGAAGAAATTCCCGCACGTATGCAAAAAAATGCTGGCCGTGATTTAGAAGCGGCCATGATGTCAGCCCTGCGTGACGCAGGTCTAGAGCCACAAAATAGCCAAAACTATTACGGCCCTCGTCACATTGCTGTGTCGATTGCTGATGTCTTATCGCAGCAACCTGATAGAGAGATTGAAAAGCGTGGCCCGCGTGTTGATGCACCTGCCAAAGCCATTGAAGGGTTTTGTCAATCAGTTGGCATGACCATTGAAGAGCTTGTCCAAGAAGAGACGCCAAAAGGTGTATTTTTCTTTGCCCGCAAATCTGAAAAAGGTCAGCCAATAGAGTCATTATTACCAGAGATGGTTCAGACTATTCTTGCCAATTTTCCATGGCCAAAAAGCCAGAGATGGGGCACGTCGCGCAAATCATGGGTGCGACCAATGCACCATATTGGCTTGTTATTTGATGGCAAGGTGGTTGAAGGTGCCTTTGATTTGGGCGGTGATATGTCTATCGCTTTTTCCAATGTTGCCACAGGCCATCCTTTCCATGCACCAGATAGCCTGACCTTTAATAGCGCAGATGAATGGGCGAAAAAGCTTGAGGCACAATTTGTGATTGTGGATGCCGCAAGCAAAGCGAAAATGATCGAAGAAGAAATTAAGGTCAAAACAGCCGCATATGATATTGAGGCGATACATGATGCCGGCTTGCTTGGTGAGGTCACAGGTTTGGTGGAATGGCCAAATGTGATTATCGGTGCCATCGCAGATGAATTTATGACTTTGCCAGAAGAGGTGCTGATTACCTCCATGCGTGTGCATCAAAAATATTTTGCTACGCGTTATGCTTCAGGCGCACAAAAAGGGCAAATCGCACCTTATTTCATTACAATTGCCAATCGTCAATCAACGCCAGAAACAGATGCGCTGATCAAAAATGGTAATGAGCGTGTCTTGCGCGCACGTCTTGCTGATGCGGCTTTTTTCTATGACCAAGATAAAGCCCAATCGCTTGAAGCTTACGTGCCTGCTTTGGACAATATCACCTTTTATCAGGGGCTTGGCTCCGTTGGTGATAAAGCCAAACGTATGGCACAGCTAGCCCCGCTACTTGCCTCTCACATCACAGGCGCAGATAGCGGGCTTGCCACACAGGCAGCGCAATTAGCGAAGGCTGATTTGGTCACAGATATGGTTGGTGAATTCCCAGAATTGCAAGGTCTGATGGGTGGCTATTATGCGCGCCATCATGGCATTTCAGATGATGTGGCCGTGGCAATTTCTGATCATTATAAGCCGGCCGGTCCATCAGATAGCGTGCCATCTAGCCCTATCGGCCTTGTCGTATCTCTTGCAGATAAGATTGATACGCTTGTTGGCTTTTTTGGCATAGGTGCCAAGCCTACAGGCTCAAAAGACCCCTTCGCTCTTCGCCGTGCGGCCTTGGCCATTTTACGTATGGCTGATGAGTGCGATTTAACCCTGCCATTGCCAGAGTTATTCACTGCCGCCGCCTCTGCCTATGGGTTTGATAGAGTGGATGATGAGTTAAGTGATTTTGTCTCAGACCGCCTGACAGTGATGTTGCGTGATGGGGGTGTGGCACATGATGTTGTGGCCGCTGTTATGCAAGGGGCCATCATAGATAATCCGCGCCTGACGATGATAAAGGCGCGCCAGCTTAATGAGGCATTGGATGGCACAGCTGGCCAGCAATTACTTGCCGGCTTTAAGCGTGCGAATAACATCCTTGCCGCAGAGGTCAAAAAGACAGGCATGGCTATTACAGCCACGGTTGATGAGACGGCTTTTGTCGCAGAGCAAGAAACCGCCCTTTATAACGCGGTGACAGCCCTGCCACAGACCATCATCAAAACAAAGGATGATGTAGAAAATATGATAGCGGCTTTAGGGGCATTGGTGTCGCCTATTAACGCATTCTTCGATAAGATTATTGTTAACGATGACGATGAGACGATTCGTCGGAACCGTTTAGCATTATTGCAATTGATTGTCAGCCAAATGGGGCATGTGGCTGATTTTACAAAAGTAGAAAGATAGGGAAAAGTTTCGGGGTCACCAATCCTTCAATCGTCATGAAAAGGGACTAAATGAAAATGACAACAGGCACTGTGAGTGACACAAAATGGGTATATTCTTTCGGCGCTAGCGCGTGTGAAGGTGATGCCTCGATGCGAAACCTCCTTGGTGGCAAAGGTGCAAATTTGGCAGAGATGGCTAGTATTGGTCTGCCAGTACCGCCCGGCTTTACCATTACAACAGCACTATGTAACCGTTATTATGATAATGGCAAAGACTATCCCCAAGAGTTGCAATCACAAATTCAATTTGCGCTAGCACGCCTCGAAGAAGAGACAGGCTTGCAATTTGCTGATGCGTCTAATCCGTTATTGCTGTCTGTGCGTTCAGGTGCGCGTGCCTCTATGCCAGGGATGATGGATACGGTTCTCAATCTTGGTCTTAATGATGAGACTTGCGCTGGGCTAGCGGCAAAATCAGGTGATGAGCGTTTTGCCTATGATAGCTACCGCCGCTTTATTCAGATGTATGGTGATGTGGTTCTTGGTGTTGATCATGGTCTGTTTGAAGATAGGCTTGAAGATAAAAAAATGGCCCATGGCTTGTTTGACGACACCGAGCTAAGCGCTACCCACCTCAAAGAGCTTGTTGATGATTATAAGCAAATTGTCCAAGACGAATTAGGCGCACCCTTCCCACAAAACCCGCAAGAACAATTATGGGGCGCTATTAGTGCGGTATTTGCAAGCTGGATGAATGCGCGTGCAAAAACCTATCGCAAGCTAAATGATATCCCTGCCGAATGGGGTACAGCTGTGAATGTCCAAGCCATGGTGTTTGGCAATATGGGCGATGATTGTGCCACAGGTGTGGCCTTTACAAGAGACCCGTCAACAGGGGCTAATCGTTTTTATGGGGAATTCTTAATCAATGCCCAAGGTGAGGATGTGGTGGCAGGTATTCGCACCCCCCTTCACCTCACAAAGGTGGCACGCGAGGAGTCTGGTGAAGAGGCGCTATCCTTGGAAGAAGTAATGCCAGAGGTGTTTGCACAGCTTGATTCTGTTCGTATGACGCTGGAAAAGCATTATGCGGATATGCAGGATTTGGAATTCACCATCCAGCAACATAAGCTTTATATGCTTCAGACAAGAGCTGGCAAAAGAACAGCAGAGGCGGCAATGAAAATTGCGGTTGATATGGCAGAAGAGGGGCTTATCACACAAGATGAAGCCTTGCTTCGTATTGAGCCTGAATCACTTGATCAGCTTCTGCATCCAACATTGGATCCAAACGCGACACGTCATTTGCTTGCACGCGGCTTGCCGGCCTCTCCGGGGGCTGCTTGTGGTCAAATTTGCCTCACAGCAGATAAGGCTGAACAATTGGCAAATTCCGGTATTGATGTGATATTGGTGCGCATTGAAACAAGCCCTGAAGACATTCACGGTATGCACGCCGCACAAGGCATCCTGACCGCAAGGGGCGGCATGACAAGCCATGCGGCTGTGGTAGCGCGCGGTATGGGGCGTGCATGCGTGTCTGGTGCAGGTGATATCCGTATCGATATGAAAACAGGCCAAGTGCAAATGGCAGGTAAAACCCTCACCGAGGGCGATATCATCACGATTGATGGCTCCGCAGGCGAGGTCTATGACGGGACGGTTGCAACGATTGAGCCTCAATTATCAGGTGACTTTGAAACAGTGATGGGCTGGGCAGATAGCACACGTCGCATGAAAGTGCGCGCAAATGCCGAAACAGAGCTTGATAGCCAAAAGGCACGCCATTTTGGGGCAGAGGGCATTGGCCTATGCCGTACAGAGCATATGTTCTTTGATGCCGATCGCATCATTGCCATGCGTGAGATGATTATGGCCAGTGATACACAAGGTCGTGAAGCTGCTTTGGGTAAATTATTGCCAATGCAACAAGCGGATTTCGAAAAATTATTCACCATCATGGCAGGCTTGCCAGTAACGATTCGCTTACTTGACCCGCCTTTGCATGAATTCTTGCCACACTCAGATGATGAGCTAGGCGATGTTGCACAAGCGGCAGGTATTTCATTGGATGTCGCACGTCAACGTGCTTTGCGCTTGAATGAATCAAATCCTATGCTTGGCCATCGCGGCTGCCGCCTTGCGATCAGCTATCCTGAGATTTGTGCCATGCAAGCACGCGCGATTTTCCAAGCTGCGTTAGAAGTTGCTAAAACAAGCGCTGCGCCTATCCCAGAAATTATGGTCCCCTTAGCAGGCTCTGCCAAAGAGATTGAAATTTGCCGCACCATTATTGATGAGACAGCCGCAAATGTATTTGCTGAGGCAGGTGCGAAAGTTGAGTATCTTGTCGGCACAATGGTTGAATTGCCAAGAGCCGCTTTGTTGGCTGATGAGCTCGCAGAGCAGGCAGAATTTTTCTCATTCGGGACAAATGACCTAACGCAGACAACACTTGGGATCAGCCGTGATGATGCGGCTTCATTCTTGCATGATTATGAGGCGCAAGGCATTTACGATATCGACCCTTTTGTTTCAATTGACCAAAAAGGCGTTGGCAGTCTTGTGAAATCAGGTGCAGCAAAAGGCCGTGATGCAAGAGCTGATATTAAGCTTGGTATTTGCGGTGAACATGGCGGGGATCCAAAATCAATACAGTTCTTTGAATCTGTTGGTCTTGATTATATTTCCTGCTCACCATTCCGTGTGCCAATCGCACGTCTTGCCGCCGCACAAGCTACCTTGCGTCATAAGCAATAGGGCGCCAACAAGGTTAATAGCAAAAGCAGACATAAAAAAAGCCTCACAAATTGTGAGGCTTTTTTAATCTGTAAAAGAAGAGGATTTGGCTTACTTAATGCCAAGACCTGCAAAGCGCTTGTTAAAGCGTGCAACCTGACCTTCTGAGTCAA
>WTHV01000006.1 GCA_011525265.1 Alphaproteobacteria bacterium
ATAACGGGGGATTCCTAATCCCCAATTAGAGGTTCGATTCCTCTCGGGATCACCATCACAAAATAGTAAAAATGGTAATATATGGAACATCTTTTCAATCATATTAAAGAGCCGATTGTCTGTGCGCGGTGCATAGAGGATTTTGGGCAAGGTCACAGTGATGCCGCTTCTTTGCGCGGCTATATGCGGATTGATGTAGGTTTTACTGAAACGGGGCTTCAAATCTGGTGTCAGCGCCATGAGGCGAATATCTGTGTGATTGATTTTGAAGGCGCACAACCAACAGCTGATTTTCGCTCTTTAATCAAAAAATCCTCCTCATCTGATAAGGCATAAGCCGCAGTTAAAGCTTGCCTTTTTGCTTATCTAGAAAGAGGATGAGGGCATAAGGGTTTAGGGTGAGAGCATGACAAATAGCAGCTTGATGACATGGTTTGAAAATAATCTGGATATTACCCAATTACTTGTGGGGGTGTTTGATTATAATGGCGTCTTGCGCGGCAAAAGAATGCCAGTTTCAAAATTAGAATCCCTTGCCAAGGATGGCTTCAAGATGCCTGTCTCGATTTTACAGACAGATATTTGGGGGCGCGATATTGAAAATAGTCCTTTGGTATTTGACACAGGTGACAGTGACGGGCAGGTACGCCTTAGCACGCGCACCCCTTTGCGCCTTTCATGGATGGCAGAGCCGACGGCCTTATTAATCGGCTCTTTTGTCAATGAGGATGGCACAGCGCATAGTGCTTGCCCGAAAGGGGCGCTTGCACGCCATCAATCAGCGCTTGGCGCACAAAATATGCATATTAAAGCTGGTGTTGAGATGGAGTTCTACCTCCTGAGCGAACAAGATGGTACAGGTGCGCCCTCATCATCACCTGCTATGGGCAATAAGCTTATCGCAGGTGATACATTATCTGCCCATCATCTAGATGATTTTGATGCATTGCTATCACAGATTAATCAGCTTTGCCTTGCCCAAGATATTGCAATTGATACGGTGACCTCTGAATTAGGGGTTGGCCAGTTTGAGATAACATTCCAGCCAAAGGATGATTTAATCTGTTTGGCAGAGGATATTTTAATTTTCAAATATATGGTCAAGGGCTTGGCCAAATCGCACGCTATCCGCGCAAGCTTTATGGCAAAACCAGTATCAGGTGAGGCAGGGTGCGGTCTTCATGTCCATGCCAGCTTGCTCGATGATACAGGTGCGAATCTGTTCCATGATGATGATGCCGCAGGGGCTTTGCGCCTCAGCCAAGCTGTTGCCGGTATCATGCAGGTGATGCAAGATTCGACCTTAATTCTTGCACCAAATACCAACAGCTATCGCCGTCTCGTGCCCTCATCGCACGCCCCAACCAAGATTTGTTGGGGGATGGATAATCGCACAGCTTCAATCCGTATTCCGGCATCATCGCCATCAGCGCGTCGCCTTGAATATCGCAGTGCAGGTGCTGATTGTAATCCGTACCTATTGCTTGGCATTATGGCAGGGGCAATGGCACGAGGCTTTGATGAGGCATTGGTGCCGCCACAGCCCATTACAGGTAATGCCTATGAGCAAGATATTGAAGATTTGCCATGTGAAATGGGCGCCTCTTTGGCATTATTTCGCGCAAGTGACTTGATGAAAACATTGCTAGGTGATGCGCTTCACAGCTATTTCATCGGCACAAAACAACAAGAATGGCAATGCTTTGCTGAACAGGTATCACGGTTTGAATTTGATAGCCTGTCAAATAATCTCTAACCAGATAGATAAGTTAGGATATGATGATGAGTGATAATAAAGCAAAGGGCGCACCGTCTATGATGGCAGAGGAGCTTGGCGATCAGGCGTGGCGTTCTGATAAGCCAGATGCCCATTTTTTTGAGCCAACCTACTCAGGGGCATTATCATTTCTGCGTCGTCCCTACAGCCATAATTTTGCCAAAGCAGATGTCGCAGTGACAGGCATCCCTTATGATGGCGCTGTGACTTATCGACCTGGAAGTCGTCTTGGGCCTCGTGCTATCAGGGCGGCCTCTGTGCAATTGGCAGAGCTTGATGCCTTTCCTTTTGGCTTTCCTATGTCAGATTATCTATCGGTGATTGATGCAGGAGACGTGGTCTTAAACCCGCATGACCCAAGCACAATTTTTGATGCTATCTATCACCATGCAAAGGCTATTATTGAGACAGATACAAAATTGCTTAGCTTTGGGGGCGATCACTTTGTCGCCTATCCTTTGATTAAAGCACATGTTGATAAATATGGCCCCATCGCCTTGCTGCAATTTGATGCCCATTCAGATACATGGGATAGTTTTGGCCCCCTTGATCATGGGACAATGTTTTATGAGGCGGTGAAAGAGGGCCTGATTGATGTTTCCCATTCAGCGCAAGTGGGTTTGCGCACCCATAATGACCGCGATGTCGGCATGAAAGTCCTAACTGCGCCAGAGGTTCATAAACGCGGTGTTGAGGATATCCTAGCAGAGGTGATTGCCCATATTGGCGATAGGCCATGCTATGTCAGCTTTGATATTGATGTGCTTGACCCTGCTTTTGCCCCCGGAACAGGAACGCCTGTATCAGGCGGTCTTGCCACATGGCAAGCCTTAGAGCTTGTGCGCGGCCTTGCCCCGTTAAACCTGATTGGCATGGATTTGGTTGAGGTCTCCCCGCCCTTTGATCATGCTGAGGTCACAGCATTAGCTGCCGCCACCATCGCCCATGATTGGCTAGCTGTTCTAGCACAGCAGAAGAAGGCTAAATCTTAAGCCTATCGCGTAATTTGTAATAGGCCATGCCAAGGGCCAAAACAGGGGTGCGTAAAGGCCCGCCTGGGAAAGGGATATGGCCGACTTTGGCCATGGTCTCAAAGGTTGTACCATCTCCTAGGGCATTTTGTGCCAAGATTTTCCCCGCCATGCCAGATAGGGCCACACCATGGCCTGAGAAGCCTTGCACAAAATGACACTTGGCAGATAGTGAGCCAAATTCAGGTATGCGGCTTGTTGTGATGCCAATGCGTCCCGACCAGATATGCGCAATCTCTGCCTCTGATAATTCGGGAAAGACTGATAGCATCCTTTTGCGCAGATCGCGTCCCACAATGGCAGGGTTATCTGGGATCATATAGCTGGCTCTGCCGCCAAATATCATCCTATTTTGGGCATCAAGCCTGTAATAATTCAAGGCCGCATTACCATCTGCGACCGCATCATTTTGCGGCAGGATCAGCTTTGCCAAATTATGTGACAAAGGGGCTGTTGCCAGAACAGATGAGGTGACTTGTGCCAATGTGCGTCTCATCTTTGTCGGTGCCACATTTTGCAAATAGGCATTACCACAAAGCAGTAATTGGCGGCCTTTAAAGACCTGTCCATTTTTGGTCGTCACGCTTGCTGTGGCAGGGTCAATCTTTGTGACAATTGTATTTTGGTAAATATCAGCCCCTGCTTTTTCAGCAGCACGCGCAAGGCCTTGTAGATATTTTAAGGGTTGAATATGACCTGCTCCTGCCTCATGCAGTGCACTGTGATAGGTGGATGTCCCAACATGCTCTCTTATGGCATCTTCATCTGGCAAAAATGTCAGCCCGCCATGACCGCGTTTGTCATAGGTCTCTTGCATATCATGTAAATCTGCTTCATGGCCTTTATGATAGGCGGCGTGGACATAGCCCATTTGTAAATCGCATTTAATCTCATAGCGCTTCATGCGCGATAGGGCGAGATCAACTGTCGACATACCAATATCCCACGCAAGGTCAGCTTCTTCAGATGAGAGATATTTGGCGATATGATGAAAGCTTGATGGCCAATCAGGTAGCAGATGCCCCCCATTTCGCCCAGAACCGCCATTGCCAATGCCATAAGCCTCAATCACCGCGACATCACTGCCAGCCTCTGCCAATTCAAGAGCTGCAGAAATACCGGTAAAGCCACCGCCTAGGATTACCACATCATAGAGATGCGTTTCATCCTTTTTTGGTGTGAAGTGTAATTCGGGCTGTTCTGTTTGATAGGCTGAAAACGGGCTAATCCGCATCTTAAGGACACTCTGCTGTCTAAACGTAATATGATTGAAAAATAAATTTATCACTCCTATCTTAAGGGTAGCATATAGATTTTTGAAAAAGCTAGCGGATTAACTATGCAATGCTAGCCATTTCTGGGGTGAAGAAATATGGATCAGTCATTACCAACAACACATTCAACACAAGAATGGCAGGCCCTTGAAGCGGCCTATCATATGCCGCCTTTTTCTGATTATAAATCTTTGCATGAACAAGGCACGCGGATGATTACGCGCGCTGAAGGTCATTATATTTATGATACAGAAGGTAATCAGATTCTAGATGCTATGGCAGGGCTATGGTGTGTGAATGTTGGCTATGGCAGAGAAGAGTTAGTTGAAGCGGCTGCTGCCCAAATGCGCCAATTGCCTTATTATAATGCGTTTTTCAAAACCTCTCACCCTGCTGTAGCAAAATTATCTGAAAAGCTCGCCTCGCTGACGCCAGAGGGGTTAAGCCATGTGTTTTATGCCAATAGTGGCTCTGAGGCGAATGATACGATTATTCGTATGGTGCGTC
Source organism: Alphaproteobacteria bacterium (assembly GCA_011525265.1). GTDB lineage: Bacteria > Pseudomonadota > Alphaproteobacteria > Puniceispirillales > Puniceispirillaceae > UBA685. The sequence continues at coordinate 4,590 of WTHV01000006.1, forward strand.
ATTTCTGGGCGCTTGAAGGCAAGCCTGAAAAGCGTGTGATTATTGGTCGTGACTATGGCTATCACGGCTCAACCATCCTTGCCGCCTCTATGGGCGGGATGAGTGGTATGCATCATCAAGCTGCCAATGAGGCTGACTTTACCCATATCAAACCACCTTATGGCTTTTTATATCAAGGCAATCAATCTGAAGACATGTTTGCCAAGACAGCGGCAGGTTGGCTTGAAGATGCTATCCTTGCGCATGGTGCTGATAAAATTGGTGCCTTTGTCGCAGAGCCTATTCAAGGGGCTGGCGGTGTGATTGTCCCACCAAAAGGGTATTTCGCGTATATTCAAGAGATCTGTCAGAAATATGACATTCTATTTATTGCTGATGAGGTGATTACAGGCTTTGGGCGTACAGGCAAATGGTTTGCCTCTGAGGCTATGGATTTGCGCCCTGATATGATGACGCTGGCAAAGGGGCTAACCTCTGGCTATGTGCCTATGTCAGCTGTGATGGTAGGTGACCGCGTCTTTACGTCTTTAAAGGAAAAGGGTGGTGAGTTCTATCACGGCTTCACCTATTCAGGCCATCCTGTGGCGGCCGCTGTGGCATTGGCGAATTTGCAAATCATCGAAGATGAAGACTTGCTCACCAAAGTAGAGGAAGAGACAGGCCCCTATCTAAAAGAGGCCTTGGCGCCTTTGGCAGATCATGCGCTTGTTGGTGAGGTGCGTACCTATGGCTTGCTTGCTTGTGTTGAGCTTGTGAAGGATAAAAATGGCCCTGTGCTATTTGAAAATACAGGCGAGACAGCAGAAATTGTGCGCGACCATGCGATTGCATCGGGACTTATGGTGCGCGCGGTGCGTGATGGTATGATCCTCTCGCCGCCTTTAACCTTTGGCAAGGCTGATATTGATGAGGTCGTCGTAAAATTAACAAGCGCCCTTGATGTGACTGCCACGCAATTAGGTATGGTGTAGGTTATGAGTGACGCGTTAGTTGAATGGTTAGAAGAGAATAAAATCACAGAAGTGGAATGTCTTATCTCTGATATGGCAGGTATTCCACGCGGGAAAAGTCTGCCCGTGGCAAAATATATTGCCGGTCTGAAAAGTGGTGGGCCTCGTCTGCCTGAATATGTTTTTGGGCAGACTGTTATGGGCGATTATGAGGATTCTGAAATCCTGCAAGCGCGTGTTGGTGATGTGATATTGCGGCCTGATGTTGATTCAGCCTTTTTAGTGCCATGGTATAAAGAGCCTACCGCACAGATTATTCATGATGCCTATTATCCAGATGGCAGGCTTGTGGATGTGGCGTCGCGATCAGTTTTGAAGAATGTGTTAAAATTATTCCAAGAGGCTGATCTTGTTCCTGTGATTGCCCCTGAGTTAGAGTTTTTCCTCGTTGTGCAAAATAGTGACCCGAATTACCCGCTTCAAACACCGCCCGGACGATCTGGTCGTGCAGAGAAAGCAAAGCAAGCCTATGGCATTGATGCGGTCAATGAATTTGACCCGTTTTTCGAGGAAGTCTATGACCATTGCGAGGCGATGGGGCTTGATATTGATACCCTCACCCATGAGGGCGGTGCTGGCCAGATGGAAATTAATTTTAATCATGGCGATGCGCTAGCGCTGGCAGATCAGGCCTTTTTGTTTAAGCGCACGGTGCGCCAAACAGCGCTTAATCACGGGATACATGCCACCTTTATGGCAAAACCAATGCAATATCAGCCAGGTTCATCTATGCATTTGCATTGTTCTGTTATTGATAAAAAAACTGGCAAAAATATCTTTGCCGGCCCTGATGGTGAAGAGGCGGAGCCATTTTTCCATGCTATTGGCGGCCTTCAAACCTACCTGCCAACGGGCATGGCATTAATGGCACCTTTTGTGAATAGCTATCGCCGCTTGTCATTAACATATGATGCACCGCGCAATGTGGCTTGGGGCTATGATAACCGCACGGTTGGATTGCGCGTGCCTATGGGCACATCAAAGAATAAGCGTGTAGAAAACCGTATTCCTGGTGCAGATGCCAATCCCTACCTTGCGATAGCTGTGACATTAGCTTGTGTCTGGCTAGGCTTGCAGGAAGAAAAAGCAGCTTCAAAACCTGTGACAAAGGAGCAAGATAAGCTCTTCACTCTGCCGCGAAACCTTGATGCGGCGCTTGATAAGCTCGAAAAAGCAAAGCCATTGCAAGATGTGCTCGGCGAACGATTTATTGCGTTATTTGGCGAGGTGAAACGCGCTGAAGCAGAAGCATTTTTGGATGTGATTAGCCCGTGGGAGCGTGAATATCTGCTGTTAAATGTATAAGGCGTTACGAGGCTGATTTGCTTAAATGCCAGATCCCAGCTTCATAAATGATAATGAATAGGCCACAGCAGATCATAAGCATCATCGGGTTGTTATAAAAACAACATGCGCTTAGGCAGCAAAAGGCAGGCAAGCCAAGTGTGAGCGTGGACGCCGATGCATTATTATTAAATGGCAGAGGTGAGCCTTTGGCGCTTATATTCTGGTAAGCAATGCTGTGAAAATGATCATGGTCTGGCATCATTACCTTTTTCGATTTGCTTGCCGCACGTCTTGTGAATGAGCGCAAGAGCTCATAAAGCGGGTATAAAATCAGCAACAAGCATGCAAAAGGTGAAATAGCGGCATTATTTTCTGAGAGCATAATGGCGAGCATTGCTAAAGTGGCGCCAATAAAATACGCGCCGCCATCACCTAGAAATACACGGCCTAACGGAAAATTGAAAATAAACAGACCAGCTATTGCGGCAACAAGCATGAGGCTTGTGGTGATAATAAGCGTATCACCAAGCTGATGGGCGATAAAAGCAAAACTAAGCGCAATCAGAGCCGATGTGCCAAGTGACAAGCCATTTAAGCCATCTGTAATATTAATGGCATTGACCATTGTGGCGATCGCTAAAACAGTCACAAAGATCGCAACCGCATCATTTTTGAAATAGGTATCAAGAAGTGGCACTGATGTATATCGCAGGGTCACATCTGTTAGCACGACAAAGACAAGGCCACTAAATAAGGCGATTAACAGTCTGACGGTCGGGCTTACTTTTTTTGTCAAATCCTCAATAAATCCAATGAGAAATGCGGGAATCGCGGCAAATATTAATGCACCATAAGACGGTGAACCGTTAAGATGAAGCCAAAAACCAATTGCGGCAAAGCTGATAAAGACACTCGTGCCACCAATGCGTGGGATATGGCCTTTATGCACTTTTTGTGGGCCATCAAGATTATCACCTGAAAAGCGCATATGAGACCGCGCTGTTGTGATTATCATCACTGTCAGCATTGCTGAAATAGCAAAACAGATTAGCAAAGTTACACTGATTGGCGATGGCATCATGTATCCTTAGGCAAGAATTTTGTATCGTCTAAATGAGGTTATACTATCATAATTTACGCGCGATACTATGCTAATAGGGGGGGGCTTGCAAATAAAAGGCATTATGACCAATGCGTCTATCACAGGCTGTTATCAGCTAGCGTTTATGTCTGTGATACAGAGATTCAAGGCGTCTTTCATAATGTTTTGCGATTTGTCGGCGTCGCAATTCACCTGTGGCAGTCACAAAATTATTTTCAACGCTAAAGGCCTCATCAGATAGAATGAAATGGCGAATACGTTCAGGTGCGCCAAGGTTGGCATTCGCTGTTTGTATTCCATCTGAAATCATTTTTTGTACAAATTCCTCAGGATTATTTTTGCTCTTTGCAAGCTGAAGAATATCAGCGCTTGGCGTGATAACAGCCGTGATGAAAGGGCGTGAATCCCCATAGATGACAGCCTGCGAAATGGCGGTTTGTGCGTGCAAAACCATTTCAACGCGCAAAGGCGAAATATTCTCACCACCTGAATTGACAATCATATCACGTTTGACACCAAGAATTGTGATATGGCCCTCATCATCAATTTCTGCCAAATCGCCTGTATGGAGCCAGCCTTTTTTGATGGTTTGGCGCGTTGCTGCCGGGTCATCCCAATAACCTGCCATCACCAAATCGCCTTTAATGCATAATTCTCCCTCGCGAGAGATTTTTACCTCTGCGCCTTTTAATGGCAGGCCGACAGTTCCTTGTTTGATGTTATCTGGCGGTGTTACTGAGACAACAGGTGAGGCTTCTGTAAGGCCATAGCCTTGAAGTAATGGGACACCAAGGCCATTGAAAAAGTGACTGACCTTTGGGTTCAATGCCGCGCCACCAGAAATAAAGGCTTTGAGTGCGCCGCCCATACGGTTCTTAACAGGCAGTGATATTAGCCTTTTGATGATAAGACGCTCTCCCCAATTCAAAAGCCTTGCAGGACTATAGCGTTTTGTCTTTTTCGGCTCGGCTGTGGCTCTGGCAAATAAGATGGCTGAGAGCGGGCCGCGTTGACGAAAGACCGTTTCGAGCCTCTCTTTTAAAACATCGAACACACGCGGCACAGCTGTCATTAAGGTTGGTTTGATCTCTTGCATGGCGGTGCTTAATAATTCGGGGCGTGGTAGGTAGTAAATCTCCGCCAACATATGGATGGGGTAGAATAAGCCAACACTATGCTCATAAGCATGAGAGAGCGGTAAAAATGATAGCACACGCTCTTTGGATAAGTTCAAATCTTGAAAGCGTTCATTCACCCCAATGAGGTTTGCCAGAATAGATTTATGCGTCAGCATCACCCCTTTGGGCGCTTGGGTGGCACCTGAATTATAGATGATACAGGCAATATCCTGGCTTGTGAGATTATCGGCTTGGCTGGGGTCGATTTGAGGGGCTTGCTTGCCTTCTATGATTAATTCCTCCCATGTCAAAGTCGCCAATTTTAAAGAGGGGCGAAAGATTTTTCCGGGGTTCATAACAACCATGAATAAGCAATTTGGTGCCGCTTGTGCCGCAGGTTCTACCTGATAGGCAATTTTTGCATTTGAGCAAATCGCCGCTCGTGCGCCAGATTGTTCCAGAAGATAGCCGTAATCAGTACCCGTCTGATTGGTGAATAAGGGGACGGATATAGCGCCCAGAAGCATAATAGCGAGGTCTGAGATAACCCATTCATGGCGGTTTTCAGAAATAATAGCGACACGCATACCAGCTGATATGCCGCGCCCACGCAACGCGGCGGCACACCATAAAACTTTATCAGAGATATCTTGCCAGCTTTGATAGTGCCACCCTTTGCGATGCCTTTCCCAAATAAAGGGCGCACTGTCACCAATGGCGGCACGTGCAAAAAACATGCTGACAAGATTATGCTCTTTTGGCGGCTTATTTGTAATAGATGAGCTAATTGGCACGTCGGCGGATTTCCTTAGATTGGCTTATTTCAATATAATGCGGTGCTTTCAGATATTTGAAAAGAATATGTTGAAACTTTCCCTATCAAATAGTGAAAAAGATTTGGGTAAGAAAAGGGGTGAAAAACCGCCTAGAAGCACCTATATCAATGATAGGGTTTTTTGCCTCATATGGTTGTGAGAATAAACACGCACCGTGCACGAAATTTGTTAAAGGAAGAGACGATATGTCACTAAGCGCGCAAAACCAAAAACAACATTTACCAAATTGGTCATTGGCTGATCTTTATGGTGGCATTGATGCGCCAGAAATCACAGCTGATGTGGCATTTTGCCAGAGTGAGGCTGAAGCGTTGGTTGCGGCTTATGAGGGAAAAATTGCGACAATAGATGGCGCATCTCTTGCAAAGATGATTGCACGCTATGAAGCGCTTTCTGATAAGATTGGTAAATTGCTATCTCATGCTGATTTGAACTTTGCCACTGATATGACATCTGCTGAGGCAGGACAGCATAGCCAGACCTTGCGTGAGAATTTGGCGGCTGTCTTCTCGTCTTTATTATTTATAGAGCTAGAGCTTGCGGCAATGGATGAGGGCGCTTATCAGGCGGCCTTAGAAGATGAGGGATTTGCGCATTATCAGCCATGGTTGCGTATTGTGCGTGCCGGCGCCCCTCACCAGCTTGAACAACGCCTTGAGCAGTTGCTTGTTGAACGCGGGCCAGTGGGCAGAGGGTCTTGGGTGCGCCTATTTGATGAGACAATGGCAGGACTTACCTTTGATTTTGAAGGGCAAAAAGTCTCCGAAGCTGAAATTTTGAATATGTTATCCTCGCCAAATGCTGGTCAAAGACGTGAGGCGGCAGAATCATTCACCGCAGTTTTAAAAGAGAATGAAAAGCTGTTCACATTGATTTTGAATGTGATTGCCAAGGACAGAAACATTGATGATAAATGGCGCGGGTTTCAGACGCCAATCTCGTCACGTAATTTGGCAAATGATGTCGATGACCATGTTGTTGACGCGCTTGCCCAAGCGGTCACAAGTCGCATGAGTGATATTAGCCACCGTTATTATCAGATGAAGGCCAGATGGTTTGGCTCTGAGACTTTGGCGTGGTGGGACAGAAACGCCCCTTTATTAGGTGATGATGATCGCACCTATAGCTGGGATGAGGCAAAAGAGATTGTGATTTCTAGCTTTGCCGCCTTTGATCCTGAAATGGCAGAGATTGCCACGATGTTCTTTGATAAGGGCTGGGTTGATGCGGCCATTACACCAGGCAAAGCATCTGGCGCATTCTCGCACCCGACCGTGCCATCAGCTCACCCCTATATTTTGATGAATTTTGCTGGCAAGGCGCGTGATGTTATGACATTGGCGCATGAAATGGGCCATGGCATCCATCAGGTTCTTGCAGCGCGTCAAGGCGCATTGATGGCAGATACGCCGCTCACTCTGGCTGAGACAGCATCTGTTTTTGCTGAGATGCTTACCTTCCATCGCTTGCTTGATGAAGCGCCTGATAAAGCCACAAAGCGCTTTATGCTTGCTGGCAAGATTGAAGATATGCTCAATACGGTTGTGCGCCAAATTGCCTTTCATAATTTTGAAGTTGGCTTCCATACAGCGCGCGCCAAAGGTGAACTTAGCGCAGAAGAAATTAGCGATATTTGGATGGAAACACAGACCCAAGCGCTTGGCCCGTGCGTCATGACTGATGAAGCCTATCGCAATTTATGGTCTTATATTCCGCATTTCATCCATTCACCTTTTTATGTCTATGCCTATGCTTTTGGTGATTGCCTTGTGAACGCGCTTTGGCAGGTCTATCAAGATAGTGATGATAAGGCGGCTTTTGTTGCGAATTATAAAACCTTGCTTAGTGCCGGTGGCACAAAAAGATACGATGCGGCTCTTGCACCGCTAGGCCTTGATGCAGGTAACCCGCAATTCTGGCATAAGGGCCTTGATATGATTTCTGCCATGATTGATGAATTAGAGAGTGTAAGTGCATGAGTGAGTTAGATGGCTCAGCCTTTGGCGGGCGAGTGAAACGATATGCCAAGGTGACAAGCACCGTTGGCGGTCTTGCCGCACGTATGGCAGGTGAACGCTATCTTGGCATGAAACTTGACAAGGATGCGCATGCCCAACAATTGCGTGCCGCATTAGGGGGGCTGAAAGGGCCATTGATGAAGGTGGCACAAATCCTGTCCACCATCCCAGATGCCCTCCCGCCTGAATATGCCCAAGAATTAGCTGCCTTGCAGGCAGATGCGCCATCTATGGGATGGTTATTTGTCAAACGACGTATGCGCGCTGAATTAGGCGCTGATTGGCAGTCACATTTTGAAGCTTTTGAAAAAGAGGCTATCTCTGCCGCCTCGCTTGGACAGGTGCATCAGGCAATCGGCAAGCAGGGCGAAAAGCTGGCTGTGAAATTGCAATATCCAGATATGACATCAGCGATTGATGCTGACCTCAAACAGCTAAAATTGGCCTTTTCTGTTTATGAACGTTTTGATTCTGCTATCTCAACCAATGATATTTATCGCGAATTATCAGAACGTTTGCGTGAAGAGCTTGATTATGAGCGTGAAGCACAAAATATGAAACTCTATGAGTTGATGCTGAAAAATGAGACTTGTGTGAATTTGCCACAAGCCTACAGTGCGCTCTCAACAAAGCGGCTTTTGACCATGAAATGGGTTGAGGGGCAAAAGCTGTTATCCTTCCTTGAGACAAACCCATCACAGGATATGCGCAATCAAATTGCTATGAATATGTTCCGTGTGTGGTATGTGCCATTTTATTATTATGGCGTAATCCATGGCGACCCGCATCTTGGCAATTATTCCATTACGGATGATGGCAAGATTAATTTGATGGATTTTGGCTCTATCCGCTTATTCCGTCCTGATTTTGTGGGCGGTGTGATTGACCTCTATCGCGCGCTTCGTGATGGTGATGAGGCATTGGCAGTTCATGCTTATGAAAAATGGGGCTTTCATGGCCTCGATAAGGAAGCGATTTCTGTGCTGAATGTGTGGGCTGGGTTTATTTATGCGCCATTGCTAGAGGATAAGGTGCGCCCGATTCAAGCGGTTCGCTCTGGTAATGTCGGGCGTGAGCTTGCTGGCAAAGTTCATGCCGAATTAAAACGTATTGGCGGGATTAAACCGCCAGCAGAATTTGTGTTGATGGATAGGGCGGCTGTGGGCCTTGGCTCTGTCTTCATGCATTTAAATGCTGAGGTGAATTGGCATCAAGCCTTCCATGAATTAATTGATGATTTTGACACAAGCCAATTGGCAAAGCGTCAAGAAGAGGCCGCACTTGCCGCAGGCCTGCCACAAGAGCTGCTTGTGCGCTAGCAAGATTATCACAGAAATGAGACATAAAAAAAGGCAGGGATGACACCCTGCCTTTTTGTTAATTCAGCTTAGAGAGAAGCGCATCCACAGAGGCTTTTGCATCGCCATAGAGCATACGAGAATTATCCTTAAAGAAGAGCGGGTTCTCAATCCCTGAATAGCCGCGCCCTTGCCCTCTTTTTGAGATCACAACTTGCTTGGCTTTCCAGACTTCCAAAACAGGCATGCCAGCAATCGGGCTGTTCGGGTCATCTTGCGCCGCAGGGTTTACGATATCATTGGCGCCAACAATGATGACCAAATCTGTTTCAGGGAAATCATCATTAATCTCATCCATTTCAAGCACGATGTCATAAGGCACTTTTGCTTCGGCCAATAGCACATTCATATGCCCAGGCAAGCGGCCTGCAACAGGGTGAATCGCAAAGCGAACTGATTTTCCTTGGTCACGCAAGCGGCGTGTCATTTCTGATATAGCTGACTGTGCTTGTGCAACCGCCATGCCATAGCCAGGAACAATGACAATGCTCTCAGCATTTTGCAAATCACCGGCAAGCGTATCAAGGTCGGTTGGCACCATCTCGCCTTCCACTTCCATTTGTGGGCCAGATGTGCCGCCCCACCCGCCAAGAATAACAGATAGGAAATTACGGTTCATCGCCTTACACATAATGTAGGACAAAATCGCACCTGATGAGCCAACAAGCGCACCTGTGACAATCAGCAAATCATTGCCAAGCATAAAGCCTGTTGCCGCGGCCGCCCAACCAGAATAGCTGTTCAGCATCGAGACAACCACTGGCATATCAGCCCCGCCAATCGCCATCACCAAATGCGCGCCAATGATAAAGGCAATCACTGTCATCACAAGCAATGTCCATGTGCCAGCATGCCCAAGATATAGCCAGCCAAGATATAATGTGGCAGCTAGCATGACAAGGTTGATGGCATGACGCCCCGGCAGAACAAGAGCCTTGCCATCAATTGTGCCAGATAATTTACCATAGGCAATGATTGAGCCTGTAAAGGTAATGGCACCGATAAAGACACCAAGGAAGATTTCAACTTCATGAATGATGATTTCAACCGCATCTGTTAAGGCAGGTGGATTGAGTTCTGAGTTGATACCGATAAAGACAGCCGCTAGACCAACAAAGCTGTGAAGGGCGGCAACCAATTGCGGCATGCCAGTCATCTCAACGCGTTGCGCCACAATAGCGCCAATAACAGCGCCAATGACAAGCATGATGATAAGCCATGATGAGAGACCGACACCTGGGCCAAATATCGTTGCCCCAACGGCCAATGCCATACCGATTATGCCATACCATACGGCACGTTTTGCCTTTTCTTGATTTGAAAGACCGCCAAGTGACAGGATGAAAAGCACAGCGGCAGATAGTGATAAAGCTGTTACAATATTTTGATCCATTATTCGGCTCCCTTAGCTTTTCTGGAACATCGCAAGCATGCGACGTGTGACCATAAAGCCACCGGTTATATTAATTGTGGCAATCAGAACCGAGATGCCAGCCAGAAGGCTGACGATAAAATTCGGGGAATTAAGCTGCAAGAGCGCGCCAAGAATGATGATGCCTGAAATCGCATTTGTCACAGCCATGAGTGGGGTATGCAAAGAATGGCTTACTTTCCAAATCACTTGGAAGCCAACAAAACATGATAAGGCAAAAACGATGAAATGCTGCATAAAGCTTGCTGGTGCGTAGGCACCTATTAGTAACATGAACAAGCCACCAAAAATCAACATGGCGGTTTGTTGGCGTCCAGCCTTTTTCATTGCAGCCAATTCTGCCGCGGCTTTTTCTTCTGCCGTTGGCTCTGCTGGCGTGGCTGTTTGCGGCTTGCCAATGGCTTGAATTTTCAAAGGTGGCGGCGGGAATGTTATCGCGCCATTATGCACAGCTGTAACGCCTCTGATGACGTCATCTTCCATATTAATAACTGCGACACCGTCTTTTTCTGGGGTCAGATCATCCATCATATGGCGCAGGTTTGTGGCGTAAAGATTAGATGATTGTGTTGCCATGCGGCTTGGGAAATCAGTATAGCCAACGACTTTGACGCCATTATCTGTTTCGATAATCTCACCTGCTTTGGTCAGGTCACAATTGCCACCTTGCTCTGCTGCCAAATCGACCACAACAGAGCCTGGCTTCATTAAGCCAACCATTTCAGCAGGCCATAATTTCGGCGCAGGTCTTCCGGGGATAAGGGCGGTTGTGATAACAATGTCAATTTCCGGTGCTTGGGCACGGAAAAGCGCCATTTCCTTTTCAATGAATTCAGGGGAGGCCGGCTTAGCATACCCGCCTTCACCAGAGCCATCTTCTTCGAATTCCAACATCAAGAATTCAGCACCCATAGAGTTAATCTGTTCTGCAACCTCGGGGCGCACGTCAAAGGCTCTGACAATGGCACCAAGTGATTGCGCTGTGCCAATTGCCGCAAGGCCAGCAACACCAGCGCCAATGACGAGCACTTTGGCAGGTGGTACTTTACCAGCGGCTGTGATTTGCCCTGTGAAGAAACGACCAAATTGATTACCTGCTTCAATAACCGCACGGTAACCAGCAATATTTGCCATTGAAGATAGAACATCCATTTTCTGCGCACGCGATATACGCGGCACCATATCCATCGCAAGCAATGAGGCACCTTGTGCTTTGACTTGTTCAAGCAATGCCTCATTTTGTGCAGGTGATGCCCAGCAAATCAAAACCTGCCCTTTGCGCAAATGGCCTATTTCTTTTTCCTCTGGGTTTCTGACTTTTAAGATAATATCACACGCCTCATAAAGAGCGCTGGCAGAGGATGCCACCGTTACACCTGCGGCCTCATAATCAGTATCTTGGAAGCGTGCTGATACACCAGCACCTGTCTCAATCTGACAGTCATAGCCAAGTTTTTGCAAAGCTTTGGCACTTTCAGGTGTCATTGCCACACGGGCTTCACCTGCCAATAGCTCCTTAGGGGCGCCGATGATCATTGCTGGTCTCCTCTGATTGTAAGACAATTTCCTTAATGGTTTATTCGGAAATAAGCGGGGGTTAGATTAAATCTGTAGTAATGATTTCTTGCAAGTTATAAAAAAAGCCGCCTAAAAAATAGGCGGCCTTGCATAAGTCTAAAGAAGAAGGAGTAAAATTACTCTAGAATCCTTCTCTTTCCATACGCTTGCGCTGGAGTTTGCGCACACGACGCGTTGATTCGGCTACTTCACGAGCACGGCGTTCCGACGGCTTTTCAAAAGCACGGCGGTTCTTCATCTCGCGGAAAAGGCCTTCGCGCTGCATCTTCTTTTTCAGAACACGCAGAGCTTGATCAACATTGTTGTCACGAACAGCTACGAACACGGCTGTCACATCCCTTCTAGGTATCTAGTAGTTAGTTTGAGGCG
>WTHV01000230.1 GCA_011525265.1 Alphaproteobacteria bacterium
CTTTGGCATTCATATTGGTGCGACGGAAAAAATAGGTCTGCACATCCATTTGCTGAATAGATGTATCACCTGCTGCAATCAAATTATGTACATATTGGTGCGAGGGATTAAAGCGACGCACATGACCTGCCATTCCGACAAGGCCTGTTTCCTGTTGTTTGGCCACAAGCGCTTGTGAATCGGCGAGGCTATCTGCCATCGGGATTTCAACAAGCACGTGTTTTCCAGCCGCCATTGCCTTTATACCTTGAGAGGCGTGAAGCTGTGTAGGCGTTGCTAGAACAACCGCATCTAGCTCTTCGCACGCCAAAAAGGCATCATAATCATCAAAACGATGCGGCACGTTAAACGCGTCACCCGCTTTATCTGCTTTTTCCATAGAGGTTGCCATCACAGCCGTGATCTGGGCATCCGCAATTTCAGATAATGCTTCAAGATGCTTGGTGCCAAATGCGCCATTAGCGCCTGCTACACCAATACGTATTTTTGTCATCGTCCCTTATCCAATCTTCAGATTATTCATTATTCTCTAAAATGATCGCCCCATAGGCTGTGGCAGAAACAGGGATATGATAGAAGCGATAAATTTCATTCACCTTATCATTTAGCGCACCACGCATCACATTCCACATAATCATCTCAATCCCTTCACAGCCGGCATCTCTGATAAATTCCGTATGCGAAATATGGGCATTAGCTTCTGGGTCAGCTGTGAGATTATCCAAGAAACGTTTATCAAATTCTGGATTTACAACACCGGCTCTTTCACCACCTAGTTGATGTGATAGGCCGCCTGTGCCCCAAATGCCAACCGTGATATCATCAGGGAAGCTTGCCACTGCTCTGCCAATGGCTTGACCAAGCTTGTAACAGCGAAGGGCTGTTGGTAGCGGGTGCTGAATAACATTCACACATAAAGGAATAACAGCGGCAGGCCATTCATCTGGCTGATCATAGGCAATTGATAATGGCACCGTACAGCCATGATCAACCTCAAGGCTTGCCGCAACGGCCATATCAAATTCTTCGGCCATTAAGCTTTCAACCAAATGCCATGCTAATTCTGGATGACCTTTTAGCTGGGGTACTTTGCGTGGCCCCCACCCCTCATCTGCTGGGGTGAATTCCTCACCCACACCAATGGTAAAGGTGGAATAATTATCAAGAGAGTAAGAGGTCGCATGATCGTTAAACACGATGATATTAACATCAGGCACATTATTTTTATGCCATTCGCGCAATGGCGCAAAGCCGGTAAATAGCGGTTGCCAATAAGCCTCGTCTGTTTTGCCATTATCCATCGCAGCGCCAACACCTGGCACATGTGATGTTCCCATTCCTGCAATGATTTTAGCCATTTGACTCATCCTTATATCTGTTGCCTTCAATCGGGCGACCACCAGAGAGCATCATCTCTTGAAACTCTTCAAAACTTAATTCTGGGCGTGACATTTTCCCATACATAACTTGCGGGGGCTTTCTGTCATGGCTCACAAGCTTGAAGGCGTAATAAACATTAGCACCAAGATGCAATAACTCTAAATATTGCCTATCAAGAACAGCCTGTCTTTGGGCATCTGTTACTTTGAATTGTGAGAGGTACCCCTCTTCATCTTTTGCAAATTCTTCTCGATTTTCTGCCTTATTCAAGGTCATCAAGAACATATTGAGATGATAGCCTTTGCGGTATGAACGGCTATCAAGCACATAGGTGCCTGGCACATCATCATAATCGCGCGTGGTCATGGCTTGCCTCCTTTGAAAACTCATTGCCTATCAGATTAGGCTGATTTATATTATAAGACAATAACCTTGATTTGGAATGTTTGTTCATGAAATGGAACATAGATGATTTACCTGTTTTCATTGCCGTTGCTGAAATGCGCGGCATCACAGGGGCGGCGAAACGCTTAAACATGCCGAAATCAACGGTTAGTCGCACATTATCACGCCTTGAGAATGATCTTGAGGTGCGCCTATTTAATCGTAACACGCGCGAGTTTCACCTCACCGCAGAAGGGGTAGTGCTCTTTAATCATGCCCAAGTGGTGCTTGATCATGTCAAAGCCACTGATGAAGCGGTTGCTGGTTTGCGCCATACACCATCTGGTGCGTTGAAAGTCTCTCTGCCAATGGCTTTTTCACGCGATGTCATCGGCGGGCATTTGCTTGCCTTTAATGAACAATATCCAGATATTCGGCTGCAAATTATGGTCACACCTCATAGTGTGAATTTGATGCGTGAGGATCTTGACCTTGCCTTTGTTGTGGGTCTGCCTGAAAATTCTGAAATTGTTGCCAAAAAAATCTTAGACTCTCCCCTTATCTGGGTCGCAAATGCTGACTATGCCGATAAGCGCATCAGACATGAGACGATAGAAGATTTGCAGACTCATTTGATATATTGCGAGAGACGCTATCAGGTCGCTGATTTTCAAGTGCGTGATGATACGGGCCGCCATGCCATTGATATGTCTCATCTGATGACTGTGAATGACCCTTTGATATTGCGGCAAATCATCATTGATGGGGGCGGCGTTGCTCTCTTGCCACAATTATATTGTCAAAAAGAATTGGAAGCAGGCCAATTACGCCGCGTCTATCATAACATTATGAGCGATGAGACAGCCCAAATTTACGCGCTAATGCCCTCTTTGCGCCTACAGCCGCAAAAAGCACGACTATTCATAGAGTTTGTTGAAGAGATCGTTCAACAGAGAATCAAATAAAGTTCACCTAGTGAACTAAACCACTTGAAGTGTGATAGTTTATCAACAAAAGTTTAAGGACAATTACAACAAATTCATGCGCGCCTAGCGAGGATGAGATTCATGAAATTAGCTGTTACCGGCGGTGTCTCAGGCATCGGAAAAGCCACAATTACCCATCTTTTGGCACAAGGTCATGAGGTCACAATCTATGACCTTCACAAGCCAGATTTTGACTGCGAATTTATCCCGCTTAATCTGATGGAGACAGAATCGATTGATGCCGCGCTTGCGGCGACCACAGGCCAGTATGACGGGCTATGTCACATTGCAGGCATACCGCCAAGAGATGATAATACCGTCCCATGCTTGATGATTAATGCGATTGGCGCCTTTCGCTTTATCGAGGGCTTTATGCCAAAATTACATAAAGGCAGTGCAGTTGTCAGTGTCGCCTCTCGTGCAGGGATGGGGTGGGAAGGCAACACCCAAATGCTTGATAGCCTGATTGCTTGCGCACCAGATGCCCTGCCACAATGGGCTCAAGATCATGATGTGGGTGCTACCTTGGCATATCGGCTATCAAAACAGGCTGTGATTTATTGGTCTGTCCTACAAGTCTCACATTATATTGGCCAGAACCGCTTTATCACCATCAGCCCTGCCGCAGTGGACACAGGGATTTTAGATGATTTCGTCAAAGCCTTTGGCCCGCAGGTAGAGGCTAATTTGGCACGCGTGGGACGCCCTGGTAAACCAGAAGAAGTGGCAGAGACAATCAGCTTTGCTGTCAGCAATAGCGCAAGCTGGCTCAACGGGATTGATATTGTTGTTGATGGCGGTATGGGCGCGCTGAATTTAAAATTAGGATAGGGGCCGCATAATGGAAACAACCTTATTTATTGATGGTGAAGAGCGCCAAGCCAGAAACAGCGCAACCTATGCCATACATAACCCTGCCCGCCCATCAGAGCTTGTCGGTCACGCCGCATCAGCAGGGATTGCAGAAGTTGATGACGCGATGCAATCTGCGCATAACGCTTTTACAAGCTGGTCAGCCACAAGCCTTGATGAGCGTGCCTCGTATCTTGCCACGGTCGCAGATGAGCTTAATCGTGATGCCGCAGATGTTGAAATGCGCACCCGCCTGTTTACACAAGAGCATGGCAAGACATTATTTGAAACAACGATTGAAATAAACCGTTTAGCAGATCGCTTTGCCCAAGTAGCTGGCTTTGCAGATGTCATAAAACAAGAAGATGAAATTAAAGGCGCACAATTCGATACTATCGTAACACGTCAGGCGCGCGGTGTTGTCACGCTGATTGTGCCATGGAATTGGCCTCTGGCTATTCTTGGGTCGAAATTGCCTCAAGCCTTACTTGCTGGCAATACGGTTGTCATTAAACTATCCGAACAATCAACACTTGCCCCTGCTTTGACAATCATCAAAATCGCCAAGATGTTTCCAAAAGGTGTGATCAATTTAATCACAGGTGATGGCACAAAAATTGGTGATAGGCTTGTTGGTCACCCGCTTGTCAGGCACGTGAATTTTACGGGCTCCATCCCCATTGGCCGGCATGTTATGCAAACAGCCGCACAGAATATTACACCTGTGACACTTGAGCTTGGTGGGAATGATGCTGGCATTTTGCTTGATGATGTGCCGCTTGATGAGGCCTTTTTCAAAAAGCTTTATCTAAGTGTATTCCTAACATCAGGCCAAATTTGCATGGCCTTAAAACGCCTTTATGTAAGTGCAAAAATTTTCGATGACGTGGTAGATGGTCTATCAGCTGTCATGACCAACCAGACCATAGGCGACGGTCTGCAAGACGGGGTCACATTGGGCCCGCTCAATAACCTAAAGCAGAAAAAAATCGTAGAAGCGATGATAGAAGAAGCACAAACAAGAGGCGAGGATGTCCGCTTTTTTGGCAAGATTCATGATGAGGCACAATTTGCAGAAGGCTATTTCCTGCGCCCATCTCTTATCGTCAATGCCTCACATGATTTGTCAGCCGTCAAAGATGAGCAATTTGGCCCAACCCTGCCTATCATAGCCTATGATAGCGAAGATGAGGCTGTGCATTTTGCCAATGATAGCTCTTATGGCCTAAGCTCGTCTGTTTGGTCACAAGACACAAACCGCGCCATGACGCTGGCACGGCGCCTTGAAGCTGGCTTTACCAATATTAATGGCCATGGGCCTACTGCGATGGATGGGCTTTCCCCATTTGGCGGCGTCAAACAATCTGGCATTGGTCGTAATTTTGGGGTTGATGGGATTAAGCAATTCCAAGATATCCATGCCATTTCCGCGCCTTTGGGTAATTTGCTTGACTGATC
>WTHV01000134.1 GCA_011525265.1 Alphaproteobacteria bacterium
CAAGGTGAGGCGTGTTATATGCCCCTCTTCCACCATAGTCAAACACTAAAATGCGATTATGTGCGTTTTTTTTAAATTATTTTTAAAAACCGCAGAAAAGCTTGTTTTTGATGATTTTTTTGGACGCCTCACGAAAGAATAATACGCAAAACCATGTGAATATCCTAACAAACTTATCTCACGCATTTTTTGATATGATAGGCGCGTGAAATTTTCACTGCTTTCATACCCATGTTTCGCAATTATGATTCGTCTGGCATATCAGCTAGCGCACGTGCAATGTCTCTTAAGGCAAATTTCTGAATTTTGCCTGTTGATGTGCGTGGTATCTCTTGAAAACAAATTCGCGCCGGCATCTTAAACCCTGCCAGATGATCTCGGCACCAGCTGTGCAATTCTGCTTCACTTATATCTGGCCCGCTTGTCAGTTCGACAAAAGCACAAGGGGTCTCGCCCCATTTGGGATGCGGCATCGCCACAACAGCCACCACAGCAACGCGGTCATGTTTATAAAGCGCTTCTTCAATCTCTATCGAAGAAATATTCTCGCCCCCTGATATAATGATATCTTTAGACCTATCTTTGAGCTGGATATAGCCATCTGGATAGATGACTGCCAAATCACCTGAATGGAACCATCCGCCTTCAAAGGCTTCCCTCGTGGCTTTCTTGTTTTTGAAATAGCCTTTCATCACCACATTCCCGCGAAACATCACCTCGCCAATTGTCGTGCCATCACGTGGAACGGGGGTCATTGTCTCAGGGTGCAAGACTTGCAAATCCTCTAACGGCAAATAGCGCACACCTTGACGGGCTTTTAATGTTGCTTGCTCAGTTGGGCTTAACGCATACCATTCCTCATGCCATTCATTGACCACTGCGGGGCCATAGGTTTCTGTCAGGCCATATAAATGTGTTACCAAGAACCCTGCCCTGCCCATCTCTTGCAGAAGTGTCTCTGGCGGCGGCGCGGCGGCTGTGAAAAATTGCACAGGCTTTGGCAGTTGGTGTTTTTCTGATTCTGGTGCCTCTATCATAAGAGACATCACAATGGGCGCGCCACATAGATGGGTGACCTTATGATTTGCCAAGGCCTGCCAAATAGGCGCGGCACGCACTTGGCGCAGGCAAATATGTGTGCCGATTATCGCTGATAGCGTCCATGGGAAACACCATCCATTGCAATGAAACATAGGCAAGGTCCACAGATAGACCGCGTGCTTGTCCATATTACCAATCAGCGCATTACCTTGTGCCAACAAATAAGCGCCGCGATGATGAGAGACTACCCCTTTGGGCTTGCCTGTGGTGCCAGAGGTATAGCCAATGGAAATTGCGTCCCATTCATCTTCTGGCATGACCCATGCAAAGTGCGGGTCACCGCACGCAATCAAAGCTTCATAATCAAGTGCCTGTTTTGAAAGCGCCTCATTTGGCACGCGCGGCCCTTCATAGACAGCATCATCATAGCACACCAAAATCGGGTCACGCGTGGCCAAGGCTAAAGCGTCTTGCATCAAGGGCATAAATTCGGCATCGACAATCACAAGCTGAGATTCGGCATGATCAATCTGATAGGCAATGATAGCCGCATCGAGCCTTGTGTTAATACAATGAATAACACCGCCGCACATAGGGATGCCATAATGCGCCTCAAGCATTGCCGGCGTATTGGCAAGCATAACAGAGACGGTGTGGCCTCTGGAAAGGTTATAATCTTGTGCAAGGACACTGCCTAATTGACGGGCACGCGCGTAAAATGCTTCATAGCTGATAATGCTATCACCATGGATAATGGCAGTATGGTTGGGAAACGTTTCAGCGGCACGTTGCAAAAAACCAAGCGGTGTTAGGGGCTGGTAATTCGCAGGATTACGATCCAAATCCTGATTATAGGGATTTTGTGCCATTTCTAGCGATCTTGCCATTTTGCGGCGCGCTTTTCAATGAAGGCCGAAATTCCTTCTTGCGCATCATAATCTAGCATATTCGCAACCATGACCTGAGAGGCATAATCATAGGCGGCAGATAAGGTCATTTCGCTTTGCTTATAAAACGCCCCTTTGCCAATTGCCACAGTATGGGATGATTTTGACGCAATTTTGCGCGCCATCTCTTGGGTTGCCATAGCAAGCTTATCTGATGAGACCACATCATTGACAAGCCCCATCTCCTTGGCACGAACCGCGCCAATCATATCACCTGTTAACAGCATCTCCATCGCGTGCTTATGCGATAAGTTACGTGACAAGGCGACCATAGGCGTTGAACAAAATAGACCAATATGGACACCAGGCGTGCTGAATTGCGCCCTATCAGATGCGATGGCAAGATCACAGCTTGCGACAAGCTGGCAACCTGCGGCTGTTGCAATACCATCGACTTCGGCAATGACAGGCTTGGGGCAAGTGACGATTGTCTGCATAACCTTTGCACAAGCATTGAGAATTTTCTCAAAATAGGCTGCGCCCTTATCAGCATGATCTCTTGCGGCTGTCATTTCTTTTAGATTATGGCCAGCACTGAAGACCTTGCCAGTTGCTTGCAGGATAATCACGCGCACTGACTTATCACTTGTGGCATCATCAAAGGCCTGTTGCAGGCTTGATAGCATTTGCTCTGATAAGGCATTGCGCTTTGGCTCATCATCTAATGTCAGGCGCAAAATACCATTTTCATCACAGCTCGTTAATAAAAGGGGCCACATATTCATGATTTTCGACCTTATAAATTCATCCTTTTGAACGCTAAAACACGCGCTAGGCAATTGCAAATCAATATCGCCGCCCTCTGAGGCAGATTGGCGCGACTATGCGTGAGGCTTTATTCAAAAATTCTATTAAAACAAGCCATCATCGCACCTATTAGCGTTGATAGAAACATGGCAAATGCTTGCGCTTCTATCTTACAGGTGAAATGATAAAGGCCGTGTCATATTTTGATAGGGTTGTTCATGCTCGCATTTGCCTTTGCCGTCCTTTTTTTGATTATCACGCCTGGCCCCGGTGTCTTATCAACAGCGGGCGTGGGCGCTGCATTTGGCCGAAAAGCAGGGCTATATTATGTGGCAGGCCTATGGGCAGGCACAAATATCGTCAGCATCATCATCGTCACAGGCCTTGCCGCCTTTTTATTTTCTGGTGATATTCTGCGTTTATTACTTGGCATTTTATCATCGCTTTATTTGTTCAGCCTTGCTTTACGCATTGCCTTTGCGGGGAGCAAGATTGCCTTTATTGAAGTGCTGAATGCGCCGGGATTCAAAGCAGGGCTGTTATTGCAATTTATCAATCCCAAGGCTTATGCTGTAAATTCTGCGCTTTTCTCAAGCTTTTCATTCATAGGCTACGATTTCACAACAGAATTATTATTAAAGTTCCTTATTATGAACCTTGTCTGGATACCGCTTCATATTTTATGGCTTGAAGCAGGTATCAAACTGCAAAGCTTGTCACTTTCCGCGCGCATAACAAAACGTGTAAATTATGCCATGGCTGCAAGTTTGAGCCTTGCGGTTATCTTATCTTTCTATTCTCTATGGGGAGAGGGGCTATGAGTGATAATGCTATTTTAGATGTGAACGCCACTTTGCATCATGGCGATATTATCCTCTTCTCAGGCCAGACACTTTTCTCTCACAGCATTCGTAATTTCACCAATAGCCGATGGTCTCATTGTGGCCTAGCTGTGTTTGACAAACGCTATGACGCGAATGTGCAAATATGGGATGTCAGCAAGAAAACCTTTGGCGGTGAAGTGGCTTTATATGATTTACAAGGCCGTATCGCCGCCTATGAGGGCGCGATTGCCTATCGCCCCTTATATCAAGCAAGCAAGCAACGAGGCCTAACCGCCCAAGATGTCGCAGATTTTAGAGCGATTTATGATGACTTGGTTGGACGCCCTTATGAGACAAGCAAATTAGAATTATTCAATGCCGCCTTTGATGCCACCTTATTTGACTATGAATTAGCGCGTAATGATCCAGACCTGACTTCCATCTTTTGTGGCGAGCTTGTCGCAGAAACCTATCAAAGGCTTGGTCTGTTAGATAGCAAGACCCCATCAAATGAATATGTGCCAGCTGATTTTGGAGAAAACCGTGACCTGCCCTTAAATAAGGGATATTATTTCGGAGATGAAATAGCCTTAAAAGACGCAAATGCGCAATGAAAATGAAAGGTGATTACTGATGAAAAAAACCTGTGTGATTGTAGGTGGTGGCCGTGGTATGGGTGCGGCAACAGCGCGGGAGATGGCTCAAAGAGGCTATAAGCTTGCGCTTATGTCACCGTCTGAAAGCTGTGAGCAGTTAGCCGAAGAGCTAGGCGGTATAGCCTATCGCGGAAGCGCTGAAAATCATGATGATCGTGAAGCCTTGATTGAAAAGACCATCGCACATTATGACAGGATTGACTCACTCCTCATCCATGTTGGCGGCCCACCAAAGGGGGATTTGCTTGATATTGCAGATGATGATTGGGATAAAGCCAATCAGATGGTTTTAAAGCCTGTTATCACATTGGCAAAATTAGTCACACCCCTTATGGCGAAGCAAGGCGGCGGCTCGATTGTAAATATCACAACATTCTCAAGCCTTGAGCCGAGCCTCACCTTCCCCACATCTTCTGTCTATCGCGCAAGCGTCTCTGCCTTCACAAAGCTCTATTCAGATCGCTATGCTGCTGAGAATATTCGTATGAATTGCCTGCTGCCAGGTTTCACAGATTCCCTTGATTTGCCACAGAAATTTGCCGATATGGCGCCGATGAAGCGTTTGGCAAAAGCAGAAGAACAAGCCAAAGCAGCTGCCTTCCTGCTAACTGATGATAGCAGCTTTATCACAGGTCAAAGCTTGCGCTCAGATGGAGGATTAACGCGCGGCCTTTAAGCGTTAATCTTGTGCAGCCTTTATGCCTTTATATAGCTTTTGCCAGATAAGGCGGCGTTCATGCAGGAATGCATGACGCGCTGTATCTGGGGTAAAAATGGCTTTATGCTCAGGCTTTGTTAATATCTCATTGCCTGCTGTGCCAGAGGCGATAGCC
>WTHV01000232.1 GCA_011525265.1 Alphaproteobacteria bacterium
CAATCAGGCTCCGCCCCGATAAGAGGCGCAATTTTCTGCCCCACAATTTGTGGCAAATCAATCCAGCCTGCCTTGTTCCAGCTGGTAATGAGATCTGTGCCCCATTCTTGATGGACGGTGGCGCTTATCCTATCAGGCACCGCCTTTGGCAAAGGGCCAAGTGAATTGCCATCAAGATAAATCACATTATCGGGTAATGCAAAATGAGAGCGATAATCGTAGAGCGGGTCCTTGGCATCTTGTTGCAGGGCCCAATCAAGGTAAAGATTATCCATATATGCGCCCCCTTTTAATTTATGGCTGCCCTATAACCTAACCTATCTTTTATTGTCATTCACAGTAAAAAACACGCCGTGATGGTCAGCCTTTTCTTAATCATCATTACATGGTAATTAAGCATTAATAGATATATTGGAGACGGTATTTTATGAGATCTTTAACAACCCTAATGCTGGCTGTTATTACAGCTAGCGCACCCGCTTATGCAGATGTTGATACCCCTGCATGGCTTGAGCGTTCATCCCTATCAGTCTCAGAGGCTGGTGATAATGATGTGCAATTTGAATTTGAGACGATTCAGCCTTTAATGCAAACGCCTGAAACGAATGAGCATACTGTGTTCGTCCAAGCACGAATTGCCAAAGAAAAAGATGATGAGATTTTAAATATTGGTCTTGGTTATCGTAATTTGAATGAAGACCAAAGCCTTCTTCTTGGGGTCAATGCCTTTTATGATGCCACAACAGAATATGACCATCGCCGTGGCAGCCTTGGCCTTGAAGCCATGGGTAAGACCTTTACGGCACGGGCAAATATCTATTCTGCATTTAGCGATGAAAAAAGCATAACAGAAGGGTCTGTTACAACCTACCAGACAGCGCTTGATGGCTATGATGTGAGCCTTGATATGCCAGTGCCTTACACTCCATGGGTACGGTTCCAAGCAACAAGCTATAAATGGTCTGCTGTAAAAGGCTTTGATGATGTCAAAGGGGCTAAGGCGGCATTAGTTGGTAATTTGAACCAAAATGTCAGCTTTGAGGTTGGTGCAGATGACAATAATTACAATGGCACAGATGGCTTTGTGAAATTGCAATATAATATGGCAGGTATCAGCACAAATGGTGTCACAGCAAGCTTGGCTGATGGTGCAACATCAGATGCCATGTCTGTTGAAAGAGATCTTAGCCAGCACGTGCTTGATAAGGTTGTCAGAAATAACAATATCGTTGCCCAAACAAGAGGCGGCATTGTGATTGGGAGAACAGACTAATGGTAAAATATTTCATTGCCTTGGGTGTATTTTTCTTTAGTGCTAGCATTGCACAAGCCACTTGTCTTTCAGGTGCAACTTGTTCTGCCGCAACAAGCTATGAGATTACGATTAATCAGGTAGAATTTTGTAAATCTTCAGCCTGTACAGATTCTGTGATTGTGGCCTCAACAGCAGAAGCTTTTGACATTGCTGATTCTGCTGCTGGTGCGGCTGTTGGTAATTATGCTGATTTGGATGATGTGGCAGCTGGCGTCTATACACATGTCAAAACAACAATTGACGGTGATATCAGCTTCCTTGCCCCTGCCGCAGGCTCATGTGCCGCGCGTACATCAACCGCAGCGGTAAATGCTGCAACAGCGGACATTCAAACAGCCCTTGCTTTGCCAGCAAATGCATCATTTGGCCTTTCAGTTGTCGGCTCGGACCTTGTTCATACTTATGAATTGACAAGACCATTGACGATTTCAAAAGCAGGATCGCTGCCACAGGTGCAGATTGATTTTTCAACATCTGCTGGTCATCAATGTGTTAGCTCGGTTTCTTATCCTGGCATACCAAGCGTGACAATTCGCGTGTTTGAAAATTAAACTTAACCACGCGATCTAAAAATTAAAAAAGCTGGCCTTTCCAAGAAAGAGGCCAGCTTTTTTATTGCGACCCCTTCGTGACATATGACTCTTGAAAGTCATAAATTTGACCTAGGTTTAAGGCCTAAGGGTAATGGTGCCTCTGGGGTAGGGTAGTGATTTGTCAAAACCATCTGTTGTTATCATGTGGTTCAAGCGTGATTTGCGCATTTATGATAATCGCCCTTTGCAACAGGCGATCGCAAGCGGTCATGCGGTGATCCCCTTATTTGTGATTGAACCAGATTTTTGGCAGTTAAAGACAAGTGCGCGCCGTCATTGGGTGTTTGTGCGTGACAGCCTTATCGAATTGCGCGAGGCATTAGCACATCTTGGCCAACCTTTGATTATTCGCAATGGGTCCATCAAAGATGTCCTAAAGATACTAGGCCAAACTTATCATATTGCAGGGCTTTATGCGCATGAAGAAACCTCTCATAGCTGGAGCTATGCGCGTGATGAGGGGGTGCGTGATTACTGCGCAAAACATCTGATAGCGTTTTATGAAACACCTGCCAATGGCATAGCGCGCCGCTTTCATAATCGTGATAAATGGGCAGCCATGCGGCGCAAAAGAATGGCAGAACCGCGTATATCTGTGCCAAAGGCAGGCGCCCTTATGGCAAGTGGTCAAGCATTATCCGATCTTGATAGTGGCGTGATGCCAGGCAGAGGTGATGCGCTGTTTGGCCCGCCCTTGGTGGATGGTGATGCGACACAAAAAGGCGGCAGGCGTGCGGCGATGGGGTTGTTGAAATCTTTCCTGACAGACAGAGGTGCCTCCTATGTCACCCATCTCGCATCCCCAAGCAAAGCCCCACAAAGCTGTCTGCGCTTATCGCCCCATCTTGTCTGGGGAACTGTGTCTTCGCGTGAGGTTGAGCAGACAATACGCAATTACAAAAATACTGTGGCCACCCCTTTATCACGTGGAAAAATACGGTCGTTAAATGCGGTGCTATCGCGCCTATCCTGGCGGTGTCATTTCATGCAAAAGCTTGAAGATCAGCCTGAGATAGAGTTTGAATCCATGCATCAATTATATGATGATTTGCGCGCCAATGAGTGGGATGAAGCTCGCTTTACCGCATGGGCAACAGGTCAAACAGGCTATCCGCTTATTGATGCTTGTATGCGTGCTTTGACACAAACAGGGTGGTTGCCTTTTCGTATGAGGGCCATGCTTGTCAGCTTTGCAAGCTATCATCTCTGGCTTGATTGGCGCCGCACGGCCCCGCATTTAGCGCGGCTCTTTACTGATTTTGAAGCCGGTATTCATTACAGCCAATTTCAGATGCAATCAGGGGTAACAGGCATTAACACCATCCGCATTTATAACCCTGTAAAGCAGTCCTATGAGCATGATAAGAATGGGGTATTTATTCGCCACTATTGTCCCGAGCTTGCAAAGGTAAGTGACCAATGGCTCCATGAGCCGCATCTGATGCCGCCCTTGCAAGCTCTTGCGCAAGGCTTTGAGATTGGCCGTGATTACCCCCTGCCAATTGTTGAAAATGAGGCCGCAATGCGCTTGGCAAAAGATCGGATTTTCGCTGTACGCAAACACCCCTCCTTTGGCCCTTTGGCAGCGCAGATATACCAAAAGCTAGGCTCTCGAAAAAAAGTAGGCAAGCGGCCAAAAGCAGGTGCTGATAAACAGTTAAAATTGCTCTAGTGAGGTGAGAACGATAAAACGCTTATTGCAACGGCGTGAATAATCGCTACATAGAGCGGTGAAGCTATTTTCTATAAGGGGGCGTCATGTCACTGAAAGTTTATTTGTCAGGTGAAATCCACACTGATTGGCGTGATCAGATTATCGCAGGGTGTCAGGATATGGACATCACATTTTCAGCACCTGTGACAGATCATGATGCAAGTGATGATTGCGGTGTCGCTATTTTAGGCGCAGAGCCAAATAAATTTTGGCATGATCATAAGGGCGCTAAGGTGAACGCTATTCGCACACGCAAAGCCATTACAGATGCTGATATTGTGATTGTACGCTTTGGTGAAAAATACAAACAATGGAATGCCGCTTTTGACGCTGGCTTTGCGGCGGCATTGGGCAAATCACTTATCATTATGCATGGCACAGATCATCAACACGCCTTAAAGGAAGTAGATGCGGCGGCATTGGCTGTGGCTCAGACAACAGACGAGATTGTTGGCATTATGCGCTATGTGATTGATGGCACACTCACGCCATGATAAAGCGCGGTTTTATCGCTTGTACTTATAGGAATCCACAAAATGATTGAAAGAATTCATACGTCTGATCGCTCGTCGAAAATCGTGAAGCATAATGGCGTTGCCTATATCACTGGACAGGTGGCAGAAGGTGACACCATCCAAGAGCAAGTGCGCATATGTTTGGACAATATCGAAAATTTGCTTGAGCAGGCAGGCTCATCAAAAGAGCAGATGTTGCGTGTCACTATCTGGCTTGCTGATATGGATGATTTTAAGGGCTTGAATGAGGTCTGGAACGCATGGGTGCCAAAAGGCCATGCGCCAGCAAGAGCCTGTGGTCAGGCAAAGCTCGCAAGAGAAGAGCTAAAAGTAGAATTTATCGTGGATGCTGCCTACGATTAGGCATGATAGCCGATTTACAATGCCAGATCTGAAAAGTGATTTATCACCATCCAGATTTTACCTGCTCTAATTTAGTGGCGCTATTTGTTGTGCTTTGGAACCGGTAGGGCGTGTGAGTATTTGAGCTCTTGCAGGGTGACGCGGGTACTCATGGTGTTGAATTCTATCTTGGCGATGAGCTCTTGTTGAATGCGGTCATACGCTTCAATAGAGGCACAAACAATCTTCAGCTGATAGTCACTGCCTTCACCTGTTACGCGGTAAACCTCTGTGATTTCATCATAGTCGCTGATGATAGCAGAAAATTCTTTGACCCAAGCGGCACTATGGCGGCGGACTGTGATTGACAGGAATACGGTCACAGGCAGGCCAAGATCAAACCGGTTCAATAGCGCATGGCGCCCTTTAATAACGCCTTGCTCTTCAAGCTTTCTAATGCGGTTCCAACAGCTTGTTTTTGCGATATCCAAGCGCTTCGCAATGTCACTTAAGGGCATATCCGCTTTCTTTTGCAGTAATGCCAATATC
>WTHV01000217.1 GCA_011525265.1 Alphaproteobacteria bacterium
ACCGTACCCGCCATAGCGGCATTTCACCACGCATAACTACAGATAATTGTGCTGGCACAAGCCCAAGGACATTTTGGGCATTTCGCCGTGCCTCAAGGGCGGCTTTATGCGCATTCACACGCCGGGAAAAACTGCCAACCTGAATGGCCCAGCTTTGCGGGTCTTCTTGCAACACCTCTTCAGGCGCAAAGAGCGCGGCTAGCTCAACATTCGATTGTTTTGTTTGTGGGCGATTTGGCAATTCAGGGCGTCGTGGCGGCGCTGATGGGGCGGCAATTTGCCGAACAGCAAAGGGCTTTACGCGCCGAAATTGTGTTGCCAAAATCTTCATCATATGGGCATCGCGGCTCGCACCAGTGCGCCCACCAAAGACAACACCGATAAGGCGCACGCCATTGCGTTCTGTGGCGGCGACAAGGTTAAAACCTGAGGCATTTGTGAAGCCTGTCTTGATACCATCTGTCCCATCAAATTGCCGCAACAACTTGTTATGATTGCCGTATTTGCGGCCATTAAAGCTGAATTTTGTGCGCGAGAAATAATGGTAATATTGTGGGAAATCACGGCGAATAGCGACACCCAAACGTGCCATATCTCTGGCAGTGGAATGCTGTTTGCGGTTGGGCAGACCAGAGGCGTTCTTAAAGACCGTATTGACCATCCCAAGCGCACGTGCTTTGCGTGTCATCTTGCCGGCAAAAGCACGTTCCGTGCCAGATATTTTCTCACCCACAGCGGTTGCAACATCATTGGCTGATTTCGTCACAAGTGCCAAAATCGCATTTTCAACAGAAATGCTCGCCCCTGGTGAGAGATAGAGCTTAGACGGTGAACGGCTTGCTGCAACAGAGCTGATAGGCAAGCGGCTTTCTAATGTCAGCCTGCCTGAATCCAACTCTTCAAACAGCATATAAAGTGTCATAATTTTCGTTAAAGATGCGGGATAAAGCTTTTTATCAGCATTGCGTGAAAACAGCACACGACCTGTTTTTTCTTCGATGACAATGGCCGCATATCGTTGTGATGCGGCGGCCGGAGAGGGGATTATTGCAAGAATTGTCAATGACAACAGGCCCATAAGAGCGAGCATTATCATTTTATGCCATAATAAGCGAGGAGCCACGATTCCTGATACCCTATACCAAACCTTGCGGAATTTCTTTGTGAATCATACTAAATCTTGAGTCATTGTCCATCCTTCGAAAGGGTTTTTTAAAAAAAAGATGCCAAATTGTCGCTTACCTCTTTTCATCGCCATAAAAATGCCAATATCATAAGGGGTACTGGTAATTATCGACACCTAGTAAGAGGGTGACGAGGAAAAAAGATGGCTGATAAAAAAACAGATGACCATAACACAGATGGTAATGTCGTTCTTGATGAGAGAGTGAAAACCAAAAAACCATCACTTTATCGTGTATTGATGTTGAATGATGACTATACACCGATGGAATTCGTGGTGATGGTTTTGCAACGTTATTTCGGCCATAATTCTGAATCAGCACAACGGATTATGCTTCATGTGCATCAGCGTGGGGTCGGTGTATGCGGTGTCTTTACCTATGAGATCGCAGAGACAAAGGCAGCGCAGGTCATGAATTTTGCGCGCCAGAATGAACATCCTTTGCAATTGCAACTTGAGAAAGAATAAAGATGCTTTCAAAAGACCTTGAACAGACCATTACCAAAGCCATGCATATTGCCGCAGAACATGCGCATGAATTTGCAACCCTAGAACATCTTTTAATGGCGATGACAGAAGATCCTGACGCGTTGGAGGTGATGCACGCCTGCCAAGTTAATGTCGATGAATTAAAGATGATGTTGCAAGTTCATATCCAAGATGAGCTTGAAAATATCGTATCAGCTGAGCCAAATGCCGAAGTTCAGCCGACCGCAGGGTTTCAGCGCGTTATTCAACGCGCCATCATCCATACGCAATCATCAAATCGTGATGTGGCAACAGGGGCTAATGTTCTTGTTGCGCTCTTCTCTGAGCGCGATAGCCATGCCGTATGGTTCTTGAAAACACTTGATATGAGCCGTCTTGATGCGGTGAGCTATATCAGCCATGGCACTGGTGATAGCCCGCGCGGCACTGATAGCCAAGAGGCCGATGGCCAGTCAGGCGAGGCAGAGAAAAGCGCGCTTACCCAATATGCAGTGAATCTGAATGATAAAGCTGCGGCAGATAAAATTGACCCGCTTATCGGCAGAGATGCAGAGGTTGACCGGACAATCCAAATCCTATGCCGTCGTTCAAAGAATAACCCGCTCTATGTGGGTGACCCTGGTGTTGGTA
This sequence comes from Alphaproteobacteria bacterium, assembly GCA_011525265.1. Classification (GTDB taxonomy): domain Bacteria; phylum Pseudomonadota; class Alphaproteobacteria; order Puniceispirillales; family Puniceispirillaceae; genus UBA685. Next base: position 2,303 of record WTHV01000217.1, read on the forward strand.
AGACAGCGATTGCTGAAGGGCTGGCAAAGCGCATTCATGATGGGGCAGTCCCAGATGTGCTAAAAGAGGCGGTTATCTATTCTCTTGATATGGGACAGCTTTTGGCTGGCACGCGCTATCGTGGTGATTTCGAAGAGCGGCTTAAGGCTGTGATGAAGCAGGTCGGTGAGAATGATCAGGCGATCTTGTTCATTGATGAAATCCATACAATTATTGGCGCTGGTTCCACCTCTGGCGGTGCGATGGATGCCTCAAACTTGCTGAAGCCGGCTTTGCAGGATGGGACTTTGCGCTGTATCGGTTCGACCACCTATAAGGAATATCGCGGGTATTTTGAAAAAGACCGCGCGCTTGTAAGGCGCTTCCAAAAAATTGATGTGAATGAGCCAACAGTCCCAGATACTATTAAGATTTTAACAGGGCTGAAGCCACGTTATGAGGCACATCACGGCGTGAAATTCACATCTGCTGCCATTAAGACGGCGGTGGAATTATCTGCCCGCTATATTAATGACCGCAAATTGCCTGATAAGGCGATTGATGTGATTGATGAGGCGGCGGCCGCACAAAACCTCTTGCCGCCATCACGGCGCAAACAATCTATCGGCCAAAAAGAGGTTGAGGCGACAATTGCAACAATGGCGCGTATCCCCTCAAAGCATGTCAGCCGTGATGATAAGCAAGCTCTTGCGACATTAGAAACTGATCTAAAACGTATGGTCTTTGGGCAAGATACAGCGATTACAGCGCTGGCATCTGCGATTAAATTATCGCGTGCTGGTCTGCGTGAGCCTGAAAAGCCAATTGGCAATTATCTTTTCTCTGGCCCAACAGGCGTCGGCAAGACAGAAGTGGCAAAACAATTATCAGAGACTTTGGGCGTGAAATTAGTCCGTTTCGATATGTCTGAATATATGGAACGCCATACGGTATCGCGTCTGATTGGGGCGCCTCCTGGCTATGTTGGGTTTGACCAAGGTGGTCTGCTAACAGATGCGATTGACCAAAATCCGCATGCTATCTTGCTTCTTGATGAGATTGAAAAGGCGCATCCTGATTTGTTCAACTTGCTCTTGCAGGTTATGGATCATGGTAAGCTGACAGATTCAAATGGCAAGTCAGTGGATTTCCGCAACGTTATTTTGATCATGACAACAAATGCTGGGGCGCAGGAAATGTCAAAGCAAGCGATTGGCTTTGGCAGAGGCAATAAGGTGGATGCTGATCAAGAAGCGATTGAGCGTGCCTTCACCCCTGAATTCCGCAACCGCCTTGATGCCATCATCCCATTTGGCGCCTTGCCAAGTGATGTGGTGCGCATGGTGGTTGATAAATTCATTATGCAGCTTGAAATGCAATTGGCAGACAGGTCAGTTGAAATTGCGCTTGATGATGGCGCACGCGATTGGCTTGCCTCAAAGGGCTATGATGCTGCCTATGGGGCGCGTCCTTTGGCACGTGTTGTTCAAGAACATATCAAAAAGCCATTGGCAGAGATGATGCTATTTGGTGATTTGGCAGATGGTGGTCTAGCGCAGGTCTCGCTAAAAGATGATGCGCTTATCGTGACCGCGATTAAGGCACAGCCAAAAGCGAAAAAGCCAAAAGCAGAAAAGGTGTAACCCCTTTTTATTTAGGATGAGCGATAGGGGCTGTACTGGCGGATGTCTTCACATTCTGCGAGTACAGCCTTATTTTCTGCTATCAAAAAGCGCCCAACAGCCTCTGAGAAGCCCTCATGCGGAATATGGTGTGCCGAATAGGTTATAACAGGCACATAGCCGCGTTGTACCTTATGAAAGCCTTGCGCGCCTGCCTCGACACGCGACCGCTTTGTTTCTATCGCATGGTCAATCGCTTGATAATAGCAGGTCTCGAAATGCAGGTTCGGGATATCAACCACGGCCCCCCAATTGCGACCAAATAAACAGCTATCATTCATCAGATTTAATGCCCCCGCAATGGCCTCGCCATCTTGCATGGCAAGGACAAGCAGGATTTTATCAGCCATGCTCGCACCAAGGGATTCAAAGAATTCACGCGTTAAATATGCCCCGCCCCATTTTTTCTCAATGGTTGAGAGATAGAAATGATAAAAGCGGTCCCAATGATGGGCTTTAATGTCACCCCCTGATAGGCGCAAAAAGGTTATATTATGCCTCTCAAGGCTGGTACGTTCTTTGCGGATATTCTTGCGCTTGCGAGAGGAAAGGGTGGCAAGGAAATCATCAAAAGTGCCATAATCATCATTATGCCAATGAAATTGTACCCCTTGGCGGATATGCCATCCTGCCCCAGAAAAGGCCTCCTTATCTGCCTGTGATATAAAATTTACATGAGCAGATGAGAGCCCTAACTTATCAGCTAGGCCAGCTATGCCAGCAATCAGCGCTTGCTGTGCGTCTTTATCATCAGCCTTGGTAAGTAACCGTGCACCGGGGACAGGGGTAAAGGGCACGGCTGATAGGAATTTCGGATAATAGGTCCCGCCAGCACGCTCATAGCCATTGGCCCAGCTATGATCAAAGACATATTCTCCATAAGAATGGCTTTTCAAATAGCCCGGCATGGCACCGCGTAATATCTTGTTGTCATCATAAAGACAGCCATGAAAACTATCCCAGCCTGTGCCTTGGCCAACCGAGCCGCTTTGCTCTAATGCCTCAAAGAAACTATGAGATAAAAAGGGGTTTTGGTCGGGGATAAGCGCATCCCATTGGGCTTTGTCTATGGCTGAAATGGTGCGACATGGTTCAAGATACATTTGTGACACTGGCACCTTTCACGCCTGTTCATGATATAGATGAAAAAAGCCCATCCCGCCCCTGTCTTCCGATATGGGGTGCGATAGGCTATGGTCAAGTGTGATAAATGCTGCGCCTTAGGAATGTAATTCAATCACCGCGTCAATTTCAACGCATACACCGCGTGGTAGAGCATTTGTGCCAACAGCAAAGCGGGCGTGTTGACCATTTGCCCCAAAGACATCTGCCATCAGATTTGAGGCACCATTAATCACCTCTGGCTGATTGGAAAAATCATCTGTGCAAGCAACAAAGCCGCCTAATTTTACAATTTGTTTGACCTTTGATAAGTCACCGCCTGTTGCGGCATGGGCTTGGGCAAGGATATTGATGGCACAAATACGCGCTTGTTCTTGCGCGGTCTCTAGGCTGACATCTGCGCCAACCTTGCCTGTGACTTGGATAGCACCATCTACCATTGGCACTTGGCCAGAGATGAAAAGCAAATGGCCTGTTTGGATATAGGGGACGTAATTTGCCGCAGGGGCAGGGGCATCGGGAAGGGTGATGCCAAGTGCGCTTAGGCGATCATAGGCTGTGTCTGACATGAGCGTCTCCTTTATATGACTTATGCTGATGATAGAGTGCCGTCTTTGAAGTGGGCCTGTCTAGCGGCTTTTCAAAAGAAAAGCCCCAAAGAGTACCTTTGGGGCTTTTGTAAGATGATTAAAGGCTATCGCTTAGCTGCAGCCAGTTGTTGACCCGCAGGTGTTACATTTCAAGCAGGTGCCATTACGAACAAGTGTAAAGTTCTGGCATTCAGGGCATGATTCCCCTTCATAGCCTTGCATTTTTGCTTGCTGAACTTGTGTGTTCTTTGGTGTTGCAACTGTGCTTGTTGCGACGCTTGTCGCTGCGGCTGTCTGAACAGCTGTATCAGCTGTTGTAACAGATGGGGCAAGCGATGTTGTTTGCGGCGCTTCAGCGACGGCTGCGGCGGCATTATTGTTTGAATAGACGACAAGACCTTGCTTACGGATGAAACCGCGGCTTGTGACTTTATTCAACAATTCAGACTGTGCCTCACCTGTGCCTGTTGTGCTTGTATCAAGGTCTTCTTTTGATACATGGCCCAAATCATGACGGTCTAGATATGAGACGGCAAGCTCACGGAATGTGTAATCCAAGATAGATGTCGCCATCTTAATCGCATCATTGCCTGTGACAATGCCTTGAGGCTCAAAGCGTGTGAAGGTGAAGGCTTCGACATATTCTTCAAGCGGCACACCATATTGCAAGCCAATTGAAACAGCGATAGCAAAGTTATTCATCAATGAGCGGAAGGCTGCGCCTTCTTTATGCATATCGATGAAAATCTCGCCCAAACGACCATCTTCATATTCGCCTGTCCGCAGATAGACCTTATGCCCACCAACTGTTGCTTTTTGTGTATAGCCTTTGCGGCGTTGTGGAAGCTTGTCACGCTCTGTTTGGGCAATGACACGTTCTACAATCTTTTCCACAATTTGCGGTACAGCGGCGGCTTGTGGTGCTGCTGCTAGCTCTTCTGCCTCATCATCTTCATCTTCAACCAATGATGATGATAGTGGCTGGCTGAGCTTTGAGCCGTCACGATACAAGGCGTTCGCCTTAAGGCCAAGACGCCATGACAGCATATAAGCCTCACCACATTCATGCACTTCAGCATTATTTGGCATATTGATTGTCTTTGAAATCGCACCAGAGATGAATGGCTGTGAGGCCGCCATCATCGTGATATGGCTGTCGACTGACAAGAAGCGCTTGCCAATACGGCCACAAACATTCGCACAATCAAAGATTGGCAGATGCTCTTCTTTTAAATGCGGTGCCCCTTCAAGGGTCATCGCACCACAGACATGGATGTTGGCAGCTTCAATCTCATCTTTGCTAAAGCCAAGGGCTTCTAGCATATTAAAGTTAAAGTCGTTCAACTGCTCATCTGTGAAACCAAGCGTATCACGGCAGAATTCTGCGCCTAATGTGAAATGGTTGAAAGCAAATTTGATATCAAAGGCATTTTCCAACGCTGTTGCCAAAACGGCCAATTGCGTATCACCAAAGCCCTTATCACGAAGCGCGTTCAATGAGACGGCTTGGCATGATTCCAAGCTGCCATGACCAACCGCATAGCGTGTGATGTCCTGCTGTTGGTCTTGTGTGTAGCCAAGACGTGTTAGCGCCTCTGGTACAACGCGGTTGATGATTTTGAAATAACCACCACCAGCGAGCTTTTTAAACTTCACAATCGCGAAATCTGGCTCAATACCTGTTGTATCACAATCCATTACCAAGCCAATTGTCCCTGTTGGGGCAATCACAGTTGATTGGGCGTTGCGATAGCCATGCATCTCGCCAAGGGCAAGCGCATCATCCCATGCTGCCTTTGCCGCATCAACAAGACCCGCCTGTGGGCAATTATCTGCATCAAGTGGCACAGGCAGAACAGATAGACCTTCATAGCCCTTTTTCTCAGAATAAGCGGCACGGCGGTGATTGCGCATCACACGAAGCATATGGTCCGCATTTTCCTTATAACGAGGGAAGGCACCAACTTCTGAGGCAATCTCTGCTGATGTCGCATAAGAGCGGCCTGTCATCACAGCTGTGATAGCACCACAAAGGGCGCGGCCTTCTTCTGAATCATAAGAGAAGCCAGAGGCCATGAGCAAGCCGCCAATATTGGCAAAGCCGAGACCCAATGTGCGGTAATCATAAGAGCCTTGTGCAATCTCTTTTGATGGGAATTGTGCCATCATCACAGAGACTTCCAAAGCCAATGTCCATAAGCGCACCGCATATTCAAAGCGTTCAATATCAAATGAGCCATCTTCGAAACGGAATTGCATCAAGTTCAATGATGCAAGGTTACAGGCTGTATCATCCAAGAACATATATTCTGAACAAGGGTTTGAGGCGTTAATACGACCACCTTCTGGGCAAGTATGCCACTCATTGATTGTCGTGTCATATTGCAAGCCAGGGTCAGCACAAGCCCAAGCGGCATGGGCAATCTTGTCCCATAGCTCAGAGGCGTTAACGCGCTTTGCGACCTTGCCATCAATACGCTGGATCAAATCCCAATCCTTGCCTGCTTCAACCGCATTGAGGAAGTCATTTGTGACACGCACAGAATTGTTTGAGTTCTGACCTGCGACTGTCAAATAGGCATCTGAATCCCAATCTGTGTCATAGGTTTTGAAATCAATTTCAGTAAAGCCTTGCTTGGCAAATTGAATCACACGCTGGATGTAATTTTCTGGCACCATGTCACGGCGACCAGCAATAATGGCTTTTTTCAACGCTTTGTTTTCGCGTGGGTTAAAGGCACTCTCGCCTGTCCCTTCGGTGCAAGCGGCCATCACAGCATTCATGTGCTTTTGCGTGATTTTTGAGCCTGCCACAAGTGCGGCAACCTTTTGCTCTTCAACCACTTTCCAATCGATATATTCTTCGATATCAGGGTGATCAATATCAACCGTTACCATTTTTGCAGCACGGCGTGTTGTGCCGCCTGATTTAATCGCACCAGCGGCTCTATCACCGATTTTCAAGAAGCTCATCAAGCCTGATGATTTGCCGCCCCCTGATAGGCCTTCGCCAGAACCACGCAAGCGTGAGAAGTTCGACCCTGTGCCTGACCCATATTTGAACAAACGCGCTTCACGAACCCACAAATCCATGATGCCACCTTCATTAACAAGGTCATCATCAACAGATTGAATGAAACAAGCGTGAGGCTGTGGGTGCTCATAAGATGATTTTGAACGCACCATTTTGCCAGTCTTATAATCCACATAATGGTGACCTTGGCTAGGCCCATCAATGCCATAAGCCCAGTTTAGGCCTGTATTGAACCATTGTGGTGAGTTTGGTGCGGCCATCTGTAGCGCAAGCATCGCACACATTTCATCATAATAGACGCGCGCATCTTCCTCAGAGCTGAAATATCCACCCTTCCAGCCCCAATAGGTCCATGTGCCAGCCAAGCGGTGATACACCTGCTTTGCTGATGTCTCGCCTGTATAACGCTCTTCTTCTGGAAGCTTCTTCAAAGCCTTCTCATCAGCTGCTGAGCGCCATAAGAACGATGGCACGTCATTTTCTTCAACTTTAACAAGCTTTGCCGGCACGCCTGCTTTTCTAAAATATTTTTGTGCTAGAATATCTGCTGCGACTTGTGAAAACTGTTCTGGAACTTCGATGTTTTCTGCGCGGAATACGATAGTACCGTCTGGATTTTTGATTTCGCTTGTCGCTGAACGAAATGCGATTGAATCAAAAGGACCCTGACCGTCCTTTGTGTGCCGTCTTTCAAATTGCATGTTAGACCTCGTGGATAATAGTAATGAACCGTTAAAACTCTGATAGTTAGACCACATAGTTAATGTGTATTAACACTATATCTAGTGGTACAGACTTAAAAGGCTACACAATATGGGGGATGTTTGCAAATGAGATTGCCATATTTTTGTCACTTTTTTGTAATTATTTTTATTGACAAAATAAGGCTCAAGATATTGCGCCAAATAGGTGATTATTCTAGGAGGATTTTTTCTTAGATTTATCTAATGTAGGGGCCAGTGACTTGCTTTTATCGGCCGTAATCGATAAAAGAAGAGACATAAATAACAAGCCATCTGAGCTGATGGCGCAAATGTCTGGATGCAAGGGCACAAGCTGCTTGCCTGCTGTGAGGGTCATATGAAGGTCATTTCAAGCTTACTCATCAAATTATCAGCCAAAAAAGTTGGCACAGATGAATTTGGTAATAGCTATTATGAAAAGAAAGCTGTGAAGGGCGCGCGCCGTCCAAAGCGCTTTGTTATCTATGATGGCGCTGTGGAGGCCTCTAAAGTGCCGGCAGATTGGCATGGCTGGTTGCATTACACTGAACAAACACCACCGCCCGAAGGTGGTTACAGCAAGCAAGACTGGCAGGCAGAGCATTTACCGAACCTCACAGGCACCAAATTTGCCCATCGTCCAAAAGGTCATGTGCTAAAAGGTGGCAAGCGTGCCGCCTCAACAGGTGATTATGAGGCCTGGACACCATAAGGGCAAGCTAGCCCCGCAGTGAGGCCCTGATAAGTGCCAGTATTTGATAAATGCCAGTAATAGTAGGATAAAAGCAAATGCAGCGTAATATGATTGAAACCGTTATGGGTGCCGTCGTGCTAGCTGGAGCGGTATTCTTTGGTTATGTGGCCTATAAGGCGGCTGATATCACAACAAGTACAGGCTATGTTATCGAAGCTGAATTTGGCAATGTGGCAGGTTTGTCCGTTGGTGATGATGTGATTTTATCAGGTATTAAAATTGGCTCAGTCGCGGCACAAAACCTTGATGCTGATACCTATACAGCACGTGTGACATTATCAATCGAGGAGGGGATCGCCCTGCCAGATGATTCATCAGCGCGCATCACAGCCGCATCACTTCTTGGCGGCAATTACCTTGAAATCATGCCAGGCTTTTCAGATGATATGCTTGGTGTGGGTGATGTGATTTACGATACAAGAGACCCTGTAAGCCTCACAGATTTGCTTGGTAAGGTTGTCTTCTCACAAGGTAGTGATGAGCAATAGATTAGCGCGCATTACCGCTTTTATTAGCCTCTTTTTCGTTATGGCCGCAGGGCTGCACGCCTCAGCCTTTGCTGATAGCTGGATTGAAGCATCGTCTGCCAAATTACAAACATTGGACAAGATCACAGCGCGTATTTCTGCACTTGATGTGGCGCTCAATAATCCTGAACGATTTGGCACGCTTGAGATTACGGTCCAGCGTTGTGCCTATCGCCCGCCAGAAGAGCCGCCCGAAAATGCTGCCTTTTTAACGGTGCGTGATGTGGGCCATGATACAAGTCTGGCGCCTGTGCAAGTATTTCAAGGATGGGTATTTTCAACAAGCCCAGCTATTTCAGGCCTTGAACATGCGGTTTATGATGTGACCTTAATCGCCTGTAATAGGTGAGAGATCATGTCATCTTCTGATTTTTCAAAATGAAAATCAGCACGCCCTTTTTTAGCATCTTCTAATTTTATCTGAAATGCGGCTTTTGGAATTTCAATCAGGCCAAATTGGCGCAAATGGTCATTGCCAAATTGTGCATCTAGCAAGCAAAAGCCGCCATAATGTAGCCGCGCTATCAGATGTGTCAGCGCAATTTTTGAGGCGTTCGGCACGCGCGAGAACATAGACTCGCCAAAGAAAATGCGCCCAAGTTTAATACCATATAAGCCACCAACAAGCTTATCATCCTCAAAGACCTCAACAGAATGGGCAAATCCCATCGCATGAAGCGCTGTATAGAGTTCAATGATGGTCTGATTTATCCAGCTATCATCTCTTGTTTCATGACGGGCGCCGCATTGCGTAATGACCTCATGAAAACAACTATTATAGCGGATGATATAGGGCTTTTGTTTTACTGTTCGCAAAAGGCGCTTTGGGATATGAGGGGGCAGTAGGGGGATAATGCCACGCTCATCTGGTTCAAAGAAATGTATCTCAGACTCATCACGCGCCAGAGCCATCGGAAATACGCCTAAACTATAGGCTTTGATGATGGTCTCTGGCGCGTATATAAAATGCTCAGCCATGATAATAGCTCATGACATTTACTCAGCTTTTAAGAACTCTTCTTCAAGCCAACGGATAGAATAGCTTCCCTCATGGATAGCAGGCGCATCAACAAGGCGGCGGTGCAAATCCAACGTTGTTGGAATAGGCTCAATGACAAATTCCTCTAACGCTAATTTCAAACGGGCCAGACAATGATCTCTATCTCTGCCATAGACGATTAGCTTGGCGACCAAGCTGTCATAATAAGGCGGCACGCTATAGCCTGAATAAAGCGGTGATTCAATGCGAATGCCAGGCCCACCTGAAGGATGGAAACGTGTCACCTTGCCAGGTGTTGGCATGAAGGTCTCAGGGTGTTCTGCATTAATACGACATTCAATCGCATGGCCTGTGAAAGTCACATCTTCTTGGGCAAAGCTCAGCTTTTCACCTGCGGCAATCTGAATTTGTTCTTGGACAAGATCAACGCCTGTGATGGCTTCTGTGATGGGATGTTCAACCTGCAATCTTGTATTCATCTCAATGAAGAAGAACTCACCATCTTGATAGAGAAACTCCATTGTGCCAACCCCAAGATATCCCATGTCTCTTGTGGCTTTTGCAGCAATCTCACCAATATCGCTTCGTGCAGCATCATCCAAAATAGGTGAGGGGGCTTCTTCGAATAATTTCTGGTGACGACGCTGAATAGAACATTCACGTTCTCCCAAATGCACCGCATTGCCATGCGAGTCACCAATCACTTGGATCTCAATATGGCGCGGATTATCGAGATAGCGTTCAAGATAGACCGTATCATCGCCAAAAGCGGCCTTTGCTTCTGAGCGTGCTGATGAGAAGGCTTCACTTAAATCAGCTTCTGTCTCAGCCACTTTCATGCCGCGGCCACCGCCACCAGAGGCGGCTTTGACAAGCAATGGGAAGCCAACATCTTTGGCAACGCGTGTGGCTTCTTCGATTGTGTGAACCGCACCAGGTGAGCCAGGTACCAATGGCAATCCTGCCTTAGCGGCTGTGATTTTGGCTTCTACCTTATCGCCCATTGCGCGGATATGCGGTGTGTCAGGGCCGATAAAGGTGAGGCCATGGGCTTTGACCATCTCGGCAAAATCAGCATTTTCAGACAAGAAGCCAACACCGGGGTGAAGCGCATCACAGCCTGTGATAGCTGCCGCTGAGAGAATGGCTGGAATATTCAAATAAGAATCAGCCCCTGCAGGGCCGCCAATACAAACTGATTCATCTGCCAAGCGCACTGGCATTGATGTGGCGTCTGCTGTTGAGTGCACGACAACAGATGGGATGCCCATCTCTTTACAAGCGCGCAATACGCGAAGGGCAACATCCCCTCTATTGGCAATCAAAATTTTCTTAAACATGGTTTATCGTCACCGTCTATTCAATCACAAGCAATAGCTGGTCAAATTCAACAGGCTGACCATTTTCACAAGAAATATGTTTCACTGTACCTGCTTGCGGTGCGGTGATTGTGTTCATCACTTTCATCGCTTCAATGATACAAACGGTCTGGCCTTTGGTTACGCTATCACCTTCTTTGACAAAAGGTGCGGCACCTGGCTCAGCACTTTCATAATAAGTGCCAACCATTGGCGACTTTAACGCGCCGGCATGAGATGATAAATCAGCGCTGGTATCAGCTGGGGCTGGGCTTGCCTCTGGTGCTGCGGCAGGTGCGGCAACAGCTGCTGGTGCGGCGGCGGCCATTGGGGCACTGCCTGCAATCACATTCTGTGTTGGCGGCGTGCGAGAAATGCGCAAGGATAATGTTTCTGTCTCAAGTTCAATATCTGTGAGATCGCGTTCATCAAGAATGGCTGCCAATTCGCTTGTTAATTTTGCTTCTTTTGACAGGCTTGTCTTCGATTTTTCTGCGCTCATACCATTGTCTCCTTTAAATGGCTTAATCAACCCATTCGTAACTTTCACTTATAATCGTGGTCAGACGTGATTTAGGCGCTGACCATCTTGTCCCCCTGATGATTTACTCTTTGGAGAGTAATTCATCAACCGCACAAAGTGCGGCTGAATAGCTTGAAGCACCAAAACCAGCAATAACACCTGAAACAACAGGGGCTAAGAGTGATTTATGGCGGAATTCTTCGCGCTTATAAACATTTGATAAATGGACTTCAACACTGACACCATCATAATTAGACAGGGCATCACGAAGGGCGACCGATGTATGGGTGTAGGCGCCAGCGTTAAAAATAATCGCCTGATGCGTACCAATGGCCTCTTGAATTTTTGAGACAAGCTCACCTTCATGATTTGACTGAAAGCACGTGCACGCATAGCCATTCGCAGCCGCAAGCGCGCTACAGCTATCCTCGATAGCGGCAAGCGTCATAGTGCCATAATGTTCTGGCTCTCTTGTGCCGAGCATATTTAAATTCGGCCCATTTAAAATCAGAATAGAAGTCTTTTTACTCATAGCGTCACCTTACTCAAGGGCTGTGATAATTGCCAATAAAAACGTACCGCATGATGGGAAAAGCACATAGGCAGAAACGCATTATGTTTCAAAAGTTTTTAAGAATTTTTCCCTTATGAATTCTTTAATGCACGCTGCTCTGCTATCACATCGCGAATTTCTTGGGCGCTCACTGCCCCACCAATAAACTCTGTACCAATCACAAGGGCAGGTGTGCCTGAGACTTCTAACGCTTGGGCAGTAGCTCTTGTACGTGAGAGGATAGTATCAGTCTCTTGGCTTTTCATATCTGCTTCAAGCTGATCAAGGTCTAGGCCAACCTCTGCTGCGATTGATAAAATGCTATCAGCGCTAATCGCCCCGCGCCATGTCATCATGCCAATATGGAAAGGCTCAAATAAGCCTTGCTTATGAGAGGCAATGGCGGCGCGTGCCGCGATAAGAGACGATTCAGCCAAAATCGGATATTCTTTTAAGGTTAGACGAACTTTGGGGTCTTCGGCAACCACCGCTTGTAATTGTTGGAAGACGCGCTTGCAATAGCCGCAATTATAATCTGAAAATTCATAAATAATAATATCTGCATCATCAGCGCCAATATAGGGGTCGCCCTCATCACTTGCTAATATGGCAAAGGCTTGTTCGCGCTGTGCTTGGGCTTCATCATTGGCAAGCTTGATAAGCGCGTCTCTTACAATCTCTGGGTTCTCACGCACATAGGCCTCAATCAGGGCGTTTAGCTCATCTTTCTGGCTTTTGCTGAACTCAGCTAGTGCGACTGTTTGTGATAGTGATAAAAGCCCTAGCCCTGCAATAAGTGCGCGCAATGTCTTGCCCATCATCTCATATATCCTTTTTTGTAATGTGCGGTGATTTTAGCCGCTATTGTGTGCCTTGCAATGAAAATAGGATGTCATTGGCAAAATTAACAGTCTCTTTTGGTGCATTGTCTCTGTCAATGACACGCTGTGCCATTTGTTTGGCGCGTGCTTTATCCCTGACAAGCAACGCCTCATTGGCAAGCGCAAGGTCAGCCTTGGCCAATTGACCATCCCTGCCAAAGGCAATGGCGAGTTGGCGCTGAAGGGCAGGCCAACGGCGTTCAACTTTGGCGGCACGCTCAAAAGCCTGTGCGGCTCGCCCATAAGAGGCACTATCACCTCTATCAGCTTTGGCAAGCAATGCCCGCCCAAGGCCAAATTCGATAAGCGGCGCATCACCAAGCGCAAGCGCATTTTGATAGGCGCGAACTGCCTCATCTATATCAAGGCGTGATAAAAGAACATCACCACCAAATTCATGAAAATATTGATCATCAGGGAACTGTTTGCGCAAATCATGCATGAGGGCATCAGATTTTGCTAAGGCACCGCGGCGATAATGGGCAATGGCCTCACGATAGGCAAGGTCAGTCTCACTAAATACAGGCCATGCAGCAGAGGATTTTGTTGTCTTGCCTGCCCTAAGGCGTTTAATTTCGCCAATGGTTTGAGATGGCGGCTCTGTAAAGGCGCGAAGCTTGCCAATAAGGCGCGTCATGACCGCCTCATCATCATCTGATATGCCAGGGCTGTGTGTCCCATGGTCACGCACATGATCTTCAAATACAAGCAAACGTGCGCCTGCACCGGGGTGAGAGAGATAATAATCAGACTGGCGCGTTTCAGGCAAAGCGCGCTCTCCTGCGATGCGGCGCATAAAATCAGATAGGCCAGAGGCTGAGATATCTTGGCTTTCAAGAAGGCGCAATGCCCATTCATCTGCCACAGATTCATCATGGCGAGATAATTGCAGATAATTACGATTGGCTCTGTCATAGCCGCCAAGTGCGACGCCAACTGCCGCATCACCCGATGCCCCAGAGGCGGCCAAGGCAGCGGCGGCCAATGTGGCAAGTGTCGTGGTTAAATTCGCATCTTTTATCGCCTCGGCGCGGCGCGGTGCATGACCTGCGGCAAGGTGGCCAATTTCATGGGCGAAAACGCCTAAAATCTCAGCAGTTGATTTGGCTTTTACAAGAAGCCCTGTATGCACATAGACCGTATCACCGCCCACAACAAAGGCGTTATAGCTGTCATTTGGCACAATACGAATGCGCAAAGAAGACAGGCCTGCTTCTTGTGCCATAGGCCATGCTAGCATCTCTAGGCCGCGCTCTAATTCTGTGTCTCTGATTAACCCTGCTGACGCGGTGCTAAGCGGGGCGCATAAAAAAAACACAAAGAGTGAAAAAAGATGGAAGATGCCAAACAGTGTCTGTTTCAGTCTCAATTTTAGCGGCTTTCCTTAAATATTAGAATATAATTCTGATTTTTATCTGAAATACTTAAAATTATTCAAAATTTGCTTATTTGACATTCATCTAAAAGCATGATGTTTAACGATCAGCAGTTTTGTGATAATAGGGTACCTTCCTTTTATT
>WTHV01000168.1 GCA_011525265.1 Alphaproteobacteria bacterium
TCGGAGATGTGTATAAGAGACAGTTCACTCTATAGATACTCGATGGGGGTTTGCGGACATAATTTGTTCAACTGCACTAGCGATTTGTCTGTGACAGAACAAAATTTGACGCTCTTGCCATCATGATAAACATAGAAGTTTGAGACTGTCGGAAAATGACAAGAACAGCTTGAAAAACCTGCTGTTTCTCACTAAGAGAAGAGCATTAACAAACAGACGATAAGGGACATCGTGTTATGAGTGTAAAGAGTGATATTGAAATCGCGCGCGCGGCACAGAAAAAGCCAATCATGGAGATTGGTGATAAGTTAGGCATCCCCGCAGCAGACCTGCTTCCTTATGGTCACGATAAAGCCAAAGTGAGCCAAAAATTTATCAACTCTGTGCAAGATAAAGAAGATGGTAAATTAATTTTGGTCACAGCTATCAACCCGACGCCAGCAGGTGAAGGCAAGACAACGACAACCGTTGGTCTTGGTGATGGCTTAAACAAAATTGGCAAGAACGCGATGATTTGCATCCGTGAAGCCTCACTTGGCCCAAATTTCGGCATGAAAGGCGGCGCAGCAGGCGGCGGTTATGCACAGATTGTGCCTATGGAAGAAATGAACCTGCATTTCACGGGTGACTTCCACGCTATTACATCAGCACATTCTCTTCTCTCAGCGATGATTGACAATCATATTTATTGGGGTAATGCGCTTGAGATTGACACACGCCGCGTTGTATGGCGCCGCGTTGTTGATATGAACGACCGTGCTTTGCGCCAGATTACAGCCTCACTTGGCGGTGTCTCTAACGGCTTCCCGCGTGAAGCTGGCTTTGATATTACGGTGGCATCAGAAGTTATGGCTATTTTGTGCCTTGCCAAAGACCTAGAAGATTTGCAAAAGCGCCTTGGTGATATGATTATCGCTTATCGCCGTGATCGCAGCCCTGTCTTCTGCCGTGATATCCAAGCAGATGGTGCGATGACGGTTCTGCTAAAAGATGCGATGCAGCCAAATTTGGTTCAGACACTTGAAAATAACCCTGCCTTTGTGCATGGTGGCCCATTTGCGAATATTGCACATGGTTGTAACTCAGTGATTGCGACAACAACAGCGCTAAAGCTATCAGATTATGTTGTTACAGAAGCTGGTTTTGGTGCTGATTTGGGTGCTGAGAAATTCATGAACATCAAATGCCGCAAAGCTGGCCTTGCGCCATCTGTTGTTGTGCTTGTTGCCACTGTGCGCGCGATGAAGATGAATGGCGGCGTTGCTAAAAATGACCTGAATGAGGAAAATGTGGAAGCTGTGAAAGCGGGCTGTCCAAACTTGGGTCGTCATATCGAGAACCTCAAGTCATTTGGCGTACCTGTTGTTGTGGCAATTAACCACTTCATCAAAGACACTGATGCCGAGATTGCCGCTGTCCAAGACTATGTTGCTGCACAAGGTGCAGAAGCGATTGTCTCAAAGCATTGGGCAGATGGCTCAAAAGGCTCAGAAGCATTGGCAATTCGTGTTGCTGAATTGGCAGATGCCGATACAGCAAACTTTGCGCCTATCTACCCTGCTGAAATGCCGCTTGCTGAAAAAATCCAAACAATCTGTAAGCGTATTTACCGTGCAGATGAAGCGATTATGGATAAGAAAATCCGCGATCAGCTTCGTGATTGGGAACAGCAAGGCTATGGTGATTTGCCAGTATGTATGGCAAAGACACAATATAGCTTCTCAACAGACCCGAACTTACGCGGCGCGCCAACAGGCCATACTGTGCCTGTGCGTGAAGTGCGCATCTCTGCTGGTGCGGGCTTTATCGTGGCTGTTTGTGGTGAGATCATGACAATGCCAGGTCTGCCGCGCAACCCTGCCGCTGAGACAATTGGTCTAAATGCTGATGGCGATATTGAAGGGCTGTTCTAAGCCGCCCTTTGGCCTGTCTATCTGACACAATATCTATCGGATATGTATAAAGGCCACTTTGATGTCAAAGTGGCCTTTTGATTGCGAAAAGCGTAAATAGAATAAGGGTGGGGATGCCCGCTAAAAAATAGGAGACGTAAAAAATGTCAGCTGATGTGATTGATGGTAAGGCCTTTGCTGGTCGGGTTCGTGAAAAAGTAGCTGCGCATGTGGCACAAATGAAAGCAGACCATAATATCACACCGGGTCTTGCGGTTGTTCTTGTTGGCGAGGACCCTGCCTCACAAGTCTATGTCCGCTCAAAGGGCAAGCAAACTGTCGAAGCTGGCATGAATTCCTATGAACATAAGCTTGATGCTGACACCTCTGAAGAGGTGCTTTTGGCCATGATTGACAAGCTGAATGCCGACCCTGCCGTTCACGGTATTTTGGTGCAATTGCCATTACCATCTCATTTGGACGAAGATTTGGTGATTAACCGTATCGCGCCTGAAAAAGATGTTGATGGCTTTCATATTTCAAATGTTGGCCTCCTTGGCACTGGCCAGAAATCTATGGTTCCATGTACACCGCTTGGGTGCTTGCTGATGTTGCGCGACTATCATGGCTCACTGTCTGGCATGAATGCTGTTGTCATTGGCCGCTCAAACATTGTTGGCAAGCCTATGGCACAATTATTATTAAATGATAGCTGTACAGTCACTATCGCACATTCTCGGACAAAGAATTTGGCTGATGTTGTGCGCGGTGCTGATATCGTCGTGGCAGCTGTTGGACGCCCTGAAATGGTACCAGGTGACTGGATCAAAAAAGGGGCAAGCGTGATTGATGTTGGCATTAATCGCATCGAAGGTGAAGGTGGCAAAACAAAGCTTGTAGGCGATGTTGATTATGAGAGCTGTGCATCTGTTGCCGGTGCTATCACACCTGTGCCTGGCGGTGTTGGCCCTATGACAATTGCCTGTCTTCTTGCCAATACGGTTACCGCTTGTTGCCGTATTAATGGCCTGCCAGAATCAGAAGATTTTTCATCATAAGCCAGAGATGATCTTCTAGGCATAATCTTCCAGACATAACATTAAGGTGAAATTAACGGGGCAAGGCTTATCATCATGTCACAGACACAACATGACCACCGCCATCTGCTAGGTGCACCAGTAAAAGACCGCATTCTAGAAGAGGTGAAAACCTATGTGGCAACACAAAAAGATATGGGAACACTTGTTTCTATTTTGATTGGTAATGCGCCAGAAGCGGCGGTATATATCCGCAATCAAGCGCGTGTGGCAGCACAAGCGGGACTGCCATTTGAAGAACAAGTCTGGCCAGCTGAAATCACGCAAGAAGAATGCAAAGCCCGTATTCAGAAAATGAATGATGATGAGACAATTCTTGGCATCATCTTGCAACGCCCAGTCCCGCCTCAGATTAATGTGCGCTCGCTGCAATCAGCTATCCACCCGCTCAAAGATGTCGAGGGGATGAACCCTGCTTCTATCGGTAATATTGTTTACTCAGATGTGGCCTTGGCACCTTGTACCGCCGCCGCCTCAGTGGAGCTAATAAAAGAAACAGGCCTTGATCTTAAGGGGCTAGAAGTGGTGATGATTGGCCATTCTGAAATTGTTGGGCGCCCTGCCGCTATGATGCTGATGGCTGAAGGGGCGACTGTGACTGTATGCCATCATATGACCCGCTCGGTGCCAATGCATTCGCGTCGGGCAGATGTTGTGGTGGTTGCTGTCGGTGTGCCTCATCTTATCGGGGCTGATATGATTAAGCCAGGTGCGGCAGTGATTGATATTGGCATTAATCAAATAAAAGATAATGAGGGGAATGTGAGCATTGTTGGTGATGTTGACACAAAGGCCGTCACAAATATCGCGGGCTGGATCACCCCTGTTCCGGGCGGTGTTGGGCCTGTGACTGTCTCTATCTTAATGCGTAATGCGATTGTCGCCCATCAACGCCAAAAGGCTGCCGGCTGGTTATAATCTGGTTATAGCGCTAGCGCATCCATCAATCCCATAACCACCAATAATGGTATCACCGCCTTATCAGGGCGAAGGCGCATACCGCGCGCCAACATCAGCCGGCGTATTCGCAGATAAGGATACTGAGCCAGCCTTGCAAAAATAACACAGACTATCAGGTTAGCCAGTCTGCGGGATTGGCTAACTTTTTGGCGGGCGTTGCGGATAGCTGATAATAGATAAATAGCGTGCCGGCAATTTCACGAGTCGCTCTGGGCCATGTGGGGCATCAGCATCAAAGAACAGGGTATCACCTGGCTTTAAGGGATAGACCTCATCACCATGGAGATAATCCACTTCGCCCTCAAGCATATAAATCGTCTCAATGCCGGTATGTTGGAAGGTGCAGAAACTATCAGATTCATTATCAAGCGTGATGAGATAGGGCTCGACATTCACACCACTAGAATTGCCACCAATATGGCCAAGCAGATTATAATGATGACCGGCTCTTGTTCCCTCGCCATCAATTTTCATGCCCTCACCAGATTTCGTGTGCACAGCTTTTCGTCTCTCTTCATATTTTGAGAAAAATGCTGTCAAAGGAACAGAGAGTGCATCCGATAAGAGCTGTAAGGTTGATAGGGATGGTGAGGTATTACCATTTTCAATTTTTGATAACATCCCAATAGATAGTTTTGTGATCGCGGCCAACTCTGCGACAGTCATATTTTGCTGCTTGCGAAATGTGCGCACTTCACGTCCAATGGCAACTTCTAAAACCTTCTCCATACCATCTGTGACAGAGTGGGGATTTTGGTTAACTGCCACCTTAGTGACCTCTGTTGCGGAGTCCATTTAATCCCCCTAAATCAAACAACTTTTTATCGATGTCCCTATCTCTAGGATAGTATATTTTCAAAAAAGCGTAACCTTTTTTCTGAAGTATAGGCATGACCCTCGCAAAGCCCCCCACATTCTTACCCTATGATGCGCGTCAAGGTGGCACGCCAACTTGTCTTTTATACCAAAACAGGATACCCCAAACGCAAAAAAGCCGCCCTTTCGGACGGCTTTGATATTTGGTTGCGGGGGCAGGATTTGAACCTGCGACCTTCAGGTTATGAGCCTGACG
>WTHV01000171.1 GCA_011525265.1 Alphaproteobacteria bacterium
CAGCGTCAGATGTGTATAAGAGACAGATATAGACCTGAGCGCGCCTTGTACAGGCCCTGCATATTCCAAAAAATCTGTATAGGCATAGGCGATAATATAGGCAGGGATAGCCGCAGGTAGAATAAGCATCCATTCAAGCAATCGGCGCCCGGCAAACTCATAGCGGCTTACCACCCACGCGCTTGATACACCAAATAAACAGGCAAGCACGCCAACACCGCCCATCAGCAAGACCGTATTCAGCATATAGCGCCCAAGCACTGTTTCAATCAAATGGCCTATTAAGGATGGTGAGGGCTGAAGGGCAACAAATAACAAGGCAGCAATTGGCGCAAGCAGAAGCAAACAGATGCTTGCCTGCAATAATGACCACCTTGTGATAGTGCGAGCCAACATGGCACAAAAACCCTTTAAATATCCGATAAGATGGCAAGCGCCACGCCTTTATATAGCGCGCCACGCCATGGTTTTACAACTGATAATGCGAATTAGTTGCAAGATGTCGCACTGCGGAAAACCATAAAAAAAATCGCCAACAATGTGGCGACTTTTCTAACTATTTTGCGATAAGGCACAATGGCTTAGCTTTGAACCGCTTTCATAAAACGGTCTTTGATCACAACAGGATCATGTTCAATAACCGGCACAGGAATATTGCCAGACTCACATTTTGAGATAATGATTGTCATCTTATCATCATCAAAAGCGGCCTGTACAACTGAGGCTGTGTCTTCTGCTGAACATTCAATGACATGCTCACACCCACAAGCGCGCGCCACCTCGGCCAAGCTTGTCTTTTTGCCTGTGTAGGTTGTCTGATCACCTGTTGAGCCATATGACCCATTATCAATGATTAGCAAAATATAATTCGCAGAAGGGTTATTGGCGATTGTTGGCAATGTGCCAAAATTCATCAAAACAGACCCATCACCATCAACCACAAGCACCTTTTTATCTTGTGCAAGCGCAAGGCCAAGGCCAATTGAAGAGGCAAGACCCATTGTGCCAAGCATGTAAAAATTTGATGGCTGATCATCAATCAAGTGCATTTCTTGTGATGGCAGGCCGATATTTGTCACAACAAGCTTGTCAGAAATAAAAGGAACAAGCGTTTTTAATACATCAGAGCGAATCATTAGTTGGCTCCTTTCCAGAAACTGGCATCAGTCAAAATCGCAACAGGTTTGCGTGCCATAAAGCTATGCTTCAAGATACCATCAAGCTCTTTGACATCTTCATGCGCATGGAAATGATAGGTTGGGATATTCAACTGGTTCAATAATGCTTTTGTGTGAACCGCCATCTCAACCTGACAGGCCACAGGCTCACCGACCTCACCGCGATAGCTGATAAGCATCGGTAGTGCCATACGATAAAATTGTGTCAAAGTCACAAGGGCATTAATGGTCACACCAATCGCTGTGTTCTGCATTATAATGGCAGAGCGTTTGCCGCCCATCGTTGCCCCAGCGCATAGACCAATGCCTTCATCTTCTTTATTTGATGGAACATGAATGATTGATTTTTCCTGATCAATCTTGTCAAGGACACCGGCCAACTGTTTACATGGCACAGATGTTACGAACTGAATTTCGTTTTTCACAAAATCAGCGATAATTTGGTCATTAATAGACATATATCACCCATTATTTGAATTTCATTTGTGCGATAGTGAAACATATTTCACCACAGCTTGTATCAATTATTTTCACTATTTTTGAAAAAAACAGTACAATTTTATCAAAAATTATATGATAAATTATCAAAAAATGACTTATTTGCTAAAAATTGATTTTGCCCTTACCTTATGACGTTTTTAAGGCATATCCGGCACCACGTACTGTGCGCAGCAAATCATCATCACCATCTTGAACCGTACGAAGCGCTTTTCTCAAACGACTTAAATGCACATCAACCGTTCTATCCTCGACATAAATGCCATGACCCCAGATTTTATCAAGCAGCTGTTGACGGCTATAGACTTGTCCCGGGCGTTCCATTAGCAAGGATAAAATTTTAAATTCCTTTGGCCCTAGGGTGATAGGCTTATCTCCCTTTTTTACGACCATTTGGTTATGATCAATAATCAGGTCACCCACAATTTGGATGCTATCAGACATGGTCGGCGAAGCACGCCGCAACACAGCTTTAATGCGGGAGATTAATTCGCGTGGTGAAAAAGGTTTTGTGACATAATCATCAGCCCCAATATCAAGGCCAAAGGTTTTATCACCTTCCTCACCGCGCGCTGACAGCATAATCACGGGCGTTTTTGATAATTCTGGCGATTTACGGATCAGCTTGCAGACATCAATGCCTGATAATTCCGGCATCATCCAATCAAGAATCACAAGATCAGGTTGCAACAGCTCTGCCATCTCAGCCGCTTGCCTGCCATCATGGGCTTTATGCACCACATAGCCTGCCTTAGTCAGATTAAATGAGAGGAGCTCAAGCTGATTTGGTTCATCATCTGCAATTAAAATAGAGGCACTCATCAGCAACCTAAATCACGTTTATTTCACATAAAGCGGCAAGGTAATTGCAAAGCAGGTAGTGTTACCACCCAGCTCGTCACCTTTTTCGCTTGTTATTGTCATATCACCTCTGTGGCGATTGACAATATGTTTTACGATAGCAAGACCTAGACCCGTGCCGCCTTTTTGACGCGATCTGGCTTTATCGACACGGTAAAACCGTTCTGTTAAGCGCGGAATATGACGCTCTTCAATACCCTCACCTTGGTTTGCGACACGCACGATAAGCGTCTTGCCATCGCCTTCCAGAGAGATAGTAATCCCTGTTTGGGAATAGCCATATTTAATCGCATTCTCGATCAAATTATGGAATACCTCGACAATTTCATCCACATCGCCTTGAATGAGGGCGGCGCCATCTTCGACATGATTCATAAAGGTAAGAGGCATCTGTTGTTTTTGCGCGCGCCCATCAAGGATATCAATGACAGAGTTTATCACCTCATCAAGCCTGACAACTTCATGGGGTAAAATATGTTCTTCAACCTCAACACGCGACAGTGAGATAAGATCATCAATCAGTCTTGTCATACGCTTTGCTTCTTCATCCATAATAGATAAAAAGCGATCTTGATCTTCTAGGTCGATATCATCAGTGCCTTTTAAGGTTTCGATGAACCCAATTAAAGAGGTCAAAGGCGAGCGCAATTCATGAGACACATTTGCCACAAAATCACGGCGTACCTTATCAAGGTTACGCTGTAGGGTCATATCCATGATTAAGACACCGACAAGATTTTCTCCCATAGGCATTAATTTTATGCGGAATTGCCGCCATAGCTTTTTCTGATAGCTATAAAGGAATTCATGCGGGCGTTTGCGTGTTTGAATATTATTGAAAATATCATCAAATCGTACATCAGGCAGGGCAGAGGATAGCGCCCTATTGACCAATTCTTGGCCAAGCAATTTTGACGCAGGGGCATTAGCAAAAACAATCATTTGATCGAAATTCACAAGCAATAATCCATCTTCTAGCAAATTGCTAAATTGCTCTAATTGAGATGAAGCAATGGGAACAGTATCTGTGTTACCACTGTTATGATCAACTGGCACATTATCACTTTGCGGATCTGTCATGAGACTTTCCTATGCATTTTGTCACACAGCATCTCTGGGCGACATTCTAACGTCATGCTAGCAAATTACAGCCTTGCCTGACAAGAAATAGACTGCCATCTTGCCCCTCACCATTTGGTAAAATCAACGCATTAAAACAAACGCTTTCATCACTTGAAAAAGGCGATTATATCTAAAACAAACAAGTTCTCGCATGGAGGCATAGGCTATGTCACAAATCGGCCACTATATTAATGGCGCCGCAACAAACGGCTCACCATCTGGCACACAAGATGTCTTTAATCCCGCTACTGGCGAAGTCTCAAGCCAAGTCGTGCTGGCATCACAAGCAGATGTCAATGACGCTGTTGCAGCCGCAAAAGCGGCTTGGCCAGCATGGTCAGCCCTACCTGTTTTGCGCCGCGCCCGTATTATGGATAAATTTAAAAATATCGTGAATGAACGTGCCACTATCTTGGCAGAAGCTATCTCAGCTGAACATGGCAAGACACATGATGATGCCCTTGGCGAAGTTACAAGAGGGGTAGAAGTTGTTGAATTTGCCACCTCTGCCCCCTCTTTTATGAAAGGGGAATATTCAGAAGATGTAGGCGCAGGCGTTGATAGCCATATGATTCGTCAATCGTTAGGTGTTGTAGCAGGTATCACACCTTTTAACTTCCCAGCCATGGTGCCAATGTGGATGTTCCCTGTGGCACTTGTCACAGGCAATTGCTTTATCCTGAAACCATCAGAACGTGACCCTTCAGCCTCACTTCTCTTAGCCCAATGGCTTAGTGAAGCTGGCGTGCCTGAGGGTGTGTTCAATGTGGTGCAAGGTGACAAGCTAGCGGTTGATACGCTGCTGACACATGATGATATCAAAGCGGTCAGTTTTGTCGGCTCGACAGCCATTGCGCAATATATTCATGCCACTGGCACAGCCAATGGCAAACGTGTCCAAGCTTTGGGCGGTGCCAAAAATCATATGGTGATTATGCCAGATGCTGATCTTGATATGGCGGCATCTGCACTGATGGGGGCGGCCTATGGCTCTGCTGGCGAGCGCTGTATGGCAATTTCTGTGGCTGTTCCTGTCACAAATGCTGTAGCTGATGCGCTGATTGAACGTCTTGTTCCACAAATTGAAGCTTTGAAAATTGGCCCTGCTAGTGACAAAGCCTCAGAGATGGGCCCGCTCGTGACAGCTGCAGCAGCAACACGTGCCAATCATTATGTGACTTTGGGCGAAGAACAAGGCGCAAAAGTCGTTGTTGATGGCAGAGGCTTTAAACAAGATAAGCAAGGCTATGAGAATGGCTTTTATGTTGGCGGTACATTGCTTGATAATGTCACGGAAGATATGGATTGCTATCGTGATGAGATTTTTGGCCCTGTGCTATCTGTGGTGCGCAAAAACTCTTATCAAGAGGCTGTTGATTTGATCCATGGTCATAATTACGCCAATGGCACAGCGATTTTTACGCGTGATGGCGATGTGGCTCGTAACTTCTCCAAAGATATTGAGGTTGGTATGGTTGGGGTGAATGTCCCTATCCCTGTGCCAATGGCCTATCACAGCTTTGGCGGTTGGAAATCATCACTCTTTGGTGAGCATCACATGCATGGGATGGAAGGGGTGCGTTTTTACACGCGTATCAAGACCACAACAACAAGATGGCCTTCAGGTATGCGCTCTGACCCGCAATTCACCATGCCAACTTTGGGGTAAGCCTCTTTATAGCAAATCAAAAAAGCCGCCTCTTACAAAAAAGGGCGGCTTTTTTATTATACGCTTTTACGCTAATTCTGGCCGATCTTTAAAATGTGCAAGCGCCTCTGGATTGGCCAGCGCGCCGACATTATCAATGGCTTTGCCATGCACAATATCACGCACCGCCAATTCTGTGATTTTGCCAGATTTCGTGCGCGGAATATCATCAACGGCCAAGATAATGGCTGGCACGTGGCGCGGTGTGGCATTACGCCTAATCTGAGATTTAATCGCCTTTATCAACGCCTCATCAAGCCGTACACCATCACGCAATTTCACGAACAACACAACGCGCTGATCATTATCCCATTCTTGGCCAATAACAACCGCTTCAAGCACATCATCAAGCGCTTCAACTTGGCGGTAAATCTCTGCGGTACCAATGCGTACACCGCCAGGATTTAACGTGGCATCAGAACGGCCATAAAATACCATGCCGCCTTGCTGTGTTAAGGCAACACAATCACCATGGTGCCAGATATTATCATATTTGGCGAAATAGGCTTTATGATAGCGCGTGCCATCCTCATCGCCCCAAAAAGAGACAGGCATAGATGGATGGGCTGACAGGCAGACAAGCTCCCCTTTCTCGTCAATGACAGGGCGGCCATCTGAATCAAAAACAGCGACATTCATCCCAAGAAGTCGTTTTTGGCATTGCCCGCGATAGACAGGGCTAATAGGACTGCCGCCAACAAAACAGCCGAGAATATCTGTACCACCAGCAATGGACGCAAGGCAGAGATCTGATTTCCATTGCGTGTAAATATAATCAAACCCAGCCTCTGATAAGGGGGATCCTGTTGAGAAAATCATCCGAAGACTATCGAGATTCGCTTCATCTTTGGCAACCAGACCTGCCTTAGCACAAGCATCAATATATTTAGCTGATGTGCCAAAATGTGTAACCTCGTCTGTTGCGATGATTTTCGCAAATCGGGCGGCCTCAGGATAAAAAGGTGAGCCATCATACAGCACCAGACTTGCCCCGCACATCAAAGCAGACACAGACCAATTCCACATCATCCACCCGCAAGTTGTGAAATAAAATAGCCTGTCACCTTCACGCACATCCCCATGAAGCAAAAGTTCTTGCTTATGCTTTAACAAAGTGCCGCCATGCGAATGCACAATGCATTTTGGCAGGCCAGTCGTGCCAGATGAAAACATGATATAAAGCGGATGCGCTGTTTCAACTGCCTCAAAGACAATATCATCAGCAGCAAAGCTAGATAAGAAATCCTGCCAAGATACAGCCCCATCAAATAGCGCGTCTTGCTTGTGCGCGCTTAAGTCAAATATGACAATTTTATCAAGAGACTCTATGGCCTGATAAAGCTTTTCTGCGACCTCAAGACAGGAAAAGCTTTTGCCATTATAAAGATACCCATTCGCGCATACCAAAATTTTTGGCTCTATCTGCGCCAGCCTGTCCATCGCAGCAGAAAAGCCGAAATCAGGTGAACAGCTTGCCCATATCGCCCCAAGAGACGCTGTTGCAAGCATGAAGGCAACCGCTTGGGGCGTGTTTGGCACAAGGCCAGCAACCCTGTCACCTTTGCCAATGCCTGCCGCACGCAAAGCTTGTTGCAGCCGTGAGACCTCATCGTGCAAATTATCATGAGACCATGCCTCTCGTGCGCCATCTTCACGCCAGAAAATGATGGCGTCTTCACTGCCTTGATAGCGCAACATATTCTCAGCATAATTCAGGCGGGCATCTGGGAAAAACTGTACCTTTTTCATATCATCATCATGCTGATAGGCGGCTTGTCCGCGCTCACCAATAATATCGGTAAATGCCCACACAGACCCCCAAAAGGCATCAAGCTCAGTGACCGACCAGCGCCATAAATCATCATAATCAGCAAAGCGGCCATAGCCTTCTTCGGCGATGTAATTCATATAATCGCTCAGACAGCTTCCCTCTTTTTGTGCTGTGCTTGGTTGCCATAAAATATCTGTCATCACCAACCCTTATGACCAAATCTGTGACCAATTTTACTATTGCAAGCGAGGCTATCGCAGAACAGATGATGGCGCAAGATACACACCGCCCCCAAGTGCCTCACAAACATGATTGACAGCGAAATAAATTTCCTTTTTCGTGGGGAAGATATTTATCCAAAAAAGGCGCGCTCATGTCACAGTCACATACTGATAAGCTCCATGATACCATACCAGCCACGATGAATGCCTTTGTGCTGAAAGGCCATGGGGATTTTGATCAATTGCAATGGCATGAGGATTGGCCTGTTCCTGTTGCAGGGGGGGATGAGGTTATCATCAAAGTTGGTGCTTGCGGTCTGAATAACACAGACATTAACACGCGCACTGCTTGGTATTCTAAGGCTGTATCGGCAAATACAACAGGTGGCGCCTTTGATGAGGCTGATGATGAAGATGCGACATGGGGCGGCGCACCGATCAGCTTCCCGCGTATTCAAGGCGCAGATGTGGTAGGCACCGTTGTAGCACTTGGCCCTGAGGCAGATGCCTCATTGCTTGGAAAACGTGTTATGATTGATACATGGCTTCGTGATTGGGATGACCCAACAAACCTTGAGAAGACAGGCTATTACGGGTCTGAATGTGATGGGGGCTTTGCCCATTATACCAAAGTCACGCAAAAGCAAGTACACCCCATCTTGTCTGATCTCTCAGATGCCGAATTAGCCACATTCGCCACCTCTTATATCACAGCTGAAAATATGCTTGAACGCGGTCAGGTAAAAGCAGGTGACAGCGTGCTGATTACAGGGGCATCTGGCGGGGTTGGCTCAGCCCTTATCCAATTAGTCAAACGGCGCGGCGCGACCGCAATTGCTTTATCATCTCTATCTAAAGCAGATGATTTAACAGCGATTGGTGCTGATGTGGTCATTGACCGTAATGAGGCTGATTTCAAAAAAGCCCTTATTGCCGCTACTGGCAAAGCAACGGTCAGTGTTCTTGCTGATGTGGTTGGCGGGAGCGAATGGCATAAATGGCTTGATTGCATTGAAAGAGGCGGCAGGCTGACCTGTGCTGGTGCAATTGCAGGCCCTATGGTTGCGTTTGATTTACGCACCTTTTATTTGCGTGATTTAACCTTTACCGGCGCCACTATTGTGCCAGTTGGCCTGTTTGCCAAATTAGTCAGCTATATTGAAGCAGGCGAAATAAAACCGCTTATCGCTGCACAATTTGATTTGCGAGATTTGCATGACGCCCAGCGTCTGTTCATCAAGAAATCACATATTGGCAATATCGTGGTCTGCCCATGAAAATTACAGGCATAGCAATTTATAAAAAGGGTCTGCCTTATGTGGGTGGCTCTTATGGTTGGGGGGCTGGCAATGCGATTACCACAGCCTATGCATCTGTTGTGGTGGTGCATACGGATACAGGTATGACAGGCTGCGGAGAATTTACCCCTTGTGGTGAAAATTACATGGTCGCTCATTCAGAAGGGGTTGAGGCAGCAGCCCGATTACTTGCGCCTGTTCTGATTGGTCAAGACCCGCGCCAGACCTATGCGCTTGAGCGGCTGATGGATAACACAATCCAAGGCCATGGCTATGCCAAAGCACCATTTGATGCCGCTTTTTGGGATTTACTAGGCCAATCTTGTGAAATGCCCGTATGGATGTTGATGGGCGGTAAATTAACGGATGGGGCGCCGATGTATCGAGTCGCACCACAAAAATCAATTGAAGAGACCACCAAAGAGTTAGATGCGCATCGCGCAGCAGGCTATCGCCAATTCCAAATAAAAGTCGGCGCGAATTGGGCAGAGGATATAGATCGTATCTGCGCCACTGTCCCTCTTTTAAAGCACGGCGAAAAAGCGCTTGTTGATGCGAATCAAGGCTGGCGTGTGGATGATGCGATCCGTGTCATCAGAGCAACATCACATCTTGATTACATCCTAGAACAGCCCTGTCACACCTATGAAGAATGTCAGCAAGTTCGCGCCAAGACAAGCTTGCCGATGAAGCTTGATGAATGCATTACGGATTTGAAAATGGCAATGCGCATTGTCCATGATAAGGGGGCAGATGCGGCTTGTTTAAAAATCTCTAACCTAGGCGGGCTTACAAAGGCACGACGGGTACGTGATTTCTTTGTTGCAAACCGTATTCCTGTGGTCTCTGAAGATAGTTGGGGCGGCGAGATTGCCACTGCCGCTGTCTCTCATTTTGCAGCATCCACGCCTCAAGAATTCTTGTTGAATTCAACCGATTTACATAATTATAACACCGCCTCAACGGGCAAGCCTGGCCCTGTGACAAAAGAGGGTAAATTATATGCGAGCGATGCCCCTGGACTTGGCGTCACCCCAGATTATGACAGCCTTGGGGCACCTGTAGCGATTTATGGAGATGTGTCTTGAAAATTACAAAAATCACAGTTTTTCACAAAGATTTACCACTGGCACAACCGTATTTTCTGTCAGGCGGGCGTTTACGCTTTGATGTGCTTGATGCGACTTTTGTAAAAATTGAAACAGATGAAGGCATCACAGGCTGGGGCGAAGGCACACCATGGGGGCATACATATGTTCCTGCCCATGGGCCGGGGATTAGAGCTGGGATTGAAACACTTGCCCCTGCCTTAATGGGCCTAGATCCAAGAGAGCTTGAGGCTGTTGAATATGCAATGGACAAGCAATTGCCAGGCCATCTTTACGCCAAATCTGCCATTGATCTGGCGTGCTGGGATATAAAAGGCCAAGCGGCTAATTTGTCCTTAACACAAATGCTTGGCGGCGATAGAGGCGGCGGCGTACGCATTATGTCATCTGTCTCGTCTGGCACACCTGATTATATGCTCAACATTATCAAAGATTATCGTGCAATGGGCTATGTTGGCCATTCGGTAAAGGTTGGCGGTGATGTTGAAAAAGATATTGAACGTATCCGCTTTTTAGAAGAGAACCGTCTGCCGGGCGAGCGTATTTTGTATGATGTGAACCGGGCATGGTCTAGAAGAGAAGCTGTGATCGTCATGAATGCAACAAGTGACCTTGGCGTATCATTTGAGCAACCTTGTGAGACGCTTGATGATATTGCGCGCATTCGCCCCATTACCAATGCGCCTATCTCAGTTGATGAGACACTTGTCACTTTGCAAGATATTACACGCATTGCCCATGAAGGCATTGCCGAAATTGCTGGCATTAAAATCAACCGTGTTGGCGGGTTGACCAAAGCGCGGCGTATGCGTGATATGGCACTGGCACATGGGATGCAGATTTATGTGATGGCAACAGGCGGCTCTGTTATGGCAGATACAGAAGCATCATCTCTTGCCCTATCTATCCCAGAAGAAATGCGCCTTGGTGGATGGGCCTGCCAAGATATGCTGACCGTTGATATTGCCCCCAACAAAGGCATGCGCAGCCAAGATGGCTATCATTATGCTCTTGATACGCCGGGTCTAGGCTTTGCGCCAGATGAGAGCCTATTGGGCAATGCTGTTGCGGTCTATGAGGCTGATTAGGCGTCTTGGTTAAGCGCATCCATTGCCGGGATTTCACGCTCGCGCCGTGCGATATAATCAAGCAATTCGTCATTAATCGCAGGGTCTAGCGCAGGCTTTTCATAATCACGCAACATTTGCTTTGCCGTTGTTAAAGCGCGGCTTGTGGTATCATGCTCGCCTTCAGCCACCCATTGCTCAAAGCTGTTATTATCAAATTGCTTTGGCATGAAAAACGCATCTTGGAATTTCTCAATCGTATGCGGGTGGCCAAGATAGTGACCGCCGGGGCCAATATCACGCACAGCGGCAAGGGCCTCGTCAAAATCATCCCAACGCAATCCCTCTGCCATACGATATCCCATAGCGCATTGCTCTGAATCAACAATGAATTTTGCCATAGAACAATGCATACCAGCCTCGTTCCAACCTGCCGAATGCCAGATATAATTGGCACCTGACATTAAAACAGCCATTAATGTTGTGGCAGATTCATAGCCTGATTGGGCATCAAGCGTCTTGGCCCCGCCAAGCGTGTTTGATGTACGCCATGGAATATTATAATAGCGTGCCATCTGACCAATCATGAAATTCATCAAGCTAATCTCAGGCGTGCCAGCCATCGGCGCACCTGATTGCATAGATACCGTTGATAGATAATGCCCATAAATGGCAGGACAGCCTTTGCGTGTGACTTGCGTATAGGCCAGAGCAGAAAGCGCTTCAGCATTTAATTGGGCAACCGTTGGCACTGTTGAGGCTGGCGTGTTTGCACCGCCAAGCACAAAAGGTGAGCATAGCACAGGCTGATTACGGCGGTTAAAGGCACGCATCGCCGATAACATCGTCTCATCCCACACAAGCGGCGAGTTACCATTACAATTACCCACAACAACCGCATGATCTTCAAGATACTCTGCGCCAAATAAAATCGCGCACATATCAAGCACATCCTCGGCATTTTTGCCAGAGGTGGTCATGCCCATAAATGTCTTGTCAGAATGGATGATAGAGCTGTGGGTAATGCGCAAATGACGATGAGATATGGGATGATCCATCGGCTCCACAATATGGTGGGCTGAAGAATGCATGGCTGGCAACATATGCGCTAATTTATGGAAATCAGCCAAATCTGCTAAGGTTGGGGCACGACGCACATCATCTAGATCGCGCAAATATGGCGCACCAGTCATTGGCACAAAAATCGAATTGCGCCCGCCAAGCTGAACGGTTTTTTCAGGGTTTCTTGCATGAAGTGTGATATCAGAGGGGATGGTGCTAATAAGTTCTTTGACAAGCGCTCTGTCTAAATGCACACGTTCCCCGCGCACATCAGCGCCAATGCGCTTCCAATCCTCAAGCGCAATATCATCACGAAAGACAACGCCAACCTCTTCTAGAATATCAAGAGACGCCTTATCAATCATTTCAACCTGATCAAGGCTCATTGGCTCTGTTAAGGGCAATCTTCCTTTCAAATGACCAAGCATTTGATGGTTTGGTTTTGTGCGAACAGCGCGGCGCTCTCCCCTGCCACCACGACGTGTTGCTTGGGGGGCTTGTGCCATTTCCTCTTGATTGCTCATCTTATCATCACCTTTTTATCAGATCTCAATCAGACTCATAATACATATTGTGTACAATGAAAAACTCAGCTAGGCTAGCAGAAATGACGGAAAAGAATTTCTTTCTCATTATGAGGCAAAGATAGGCGCAATGGCTTTTAGCAAAGAAGACATTATTGAGACGATAAAGCGTGAGATTTTAATGCTGACGCTTGCGCCTGGCACCCCGCTTGATGAGGCGAGCTTGAGTGCGCAATTCCAAATTTCACGCACCCCTTTGCGCGATATTTTGCGCAGGCTTGCCGGTGAAGGCTATGTGGTCATCACGCAAAATAAAGGGGCGATGGTTGCCCCAATGGACCCAAAATCAATGCGCAATTTCTTTATGACCGCGCCTATGATTTATGCCACTATCTCGCGGCTTGCAGCGCAAAATGCAACAGCCAAAGATATTGAAAAGCTTGCCGAGACACAGCGCCATTTTAAAGCAGCCGTCAGCGCACAATCGGTGGAACAGCTTGTCACTTATAATGACCAATTCCATTACCAAATTGGTAAGATGGCAGATAATGATTATTTGATGCCAAGCTTACAAAGATTATTGATGGAGCATGCCCGCATTGGTCAAACATTTTGGCAAGCACAAAATAACAATCACAATGACGCTATCGCTGAAGCAACGCGTCATCATGATGAGTTTATTGATATTTTTGCCGCTCATGATGAAGAAGCGGCCGTTAGCCTGACCATTGCCCATTGGGAATTATCCAAAGCGAATATGGATGATTATATCCGCCCCACCCCCCTTACCAGTGATATTACGCTAGCCGGATAGGAATGAACAGAAAGACACCTATGATGGATTTTTACGGAATCTACACCCCTGTTATCACACCGCATCACGATGATTACAGCATTGATGAGGCAGGCTTTGCGGCTATGATTGAACATCTCATCGCCTCTGGCGTGCATGGCATAATTATAGCTGGCACAACAGGCGAATATTATGCGCAAACAATGGAAGAGCGCAAAAAAATGCTGCATCTAGGCGTTGAGATAATTAATGGGCGTGTGCCATCTATTGGCGGCACAGGCGCACTGCGCACCGAGGATTCTATCGAACTTGCCAAGACTGCAAAACAAGCTGGCACTGATGCAATCTTAGTTGCAACCCCGCCTTATTCTGTTCCAACTGGCAGAGAAAATGCGCTTCATGCGCTTGCCGTTGAACGGGCGGTTGATATGCCTGTGATGCTCTATAATTATCCGGGGCGGATGGCAGCAGAGATGGATGAAGAATTTCTCGATAGGGTGGGGCAATCTCCTAATTTCAGAGCCATCAAAGAAAGCTCAGGCGATATTAACCGTTTGCATTTGCTTGCCCGCCGTTACCCGCATATTGGCCTATCATGCGGGATGGATGATCAAGCATTAGAATTTTTTGCGTGGGGCGCGCGCTCTTGGGTATGTGCGGCATCGAACTTTGCCCCAAAGGCTCATATTGCGCTATGGCAGGCTTGTGTTGTGGAAGGTGATTTCACAAAAGGGCGTGCTATCATGACCGCCATGTTACCTTTAATGACTGTCCTAGAGCAGGGCGGCAAATTTATTCAAGCTGTCAAATATGGTGTCGAGAGAGATGGCCTGCCTGCTGGTATTCCGCGCTTGCCTCTAAAACCTTTGAATAAGGATGAAAAAAGGGAACTCGACCAAGTCATTGATACAATGAACGCCACAATTGATCGCATTTTAAGCGATAAGAAAAAAGGATAATTCCGATGTCTGATGTGCCAAGTTCTGATTTACTTAACCTTACCGAATATCAGGCTCTTGCCGATAATCTTGTCCTGCCGCAGGCTAGTTTTATTGATGGTGCGTATCATACAGGGTCTGGCGCACCGCTAAGCACGACAAATCCTGCCACAGGTGATGTGCTTGCCACTTTTGCAATGGCTGATAGTAGTGATGTTGACCTTGCAGTGCGCAAAGCACGCGAAGCCTTTGATAATGGCAAATGGTCAAATACCCATCCAGCTGAACGCAAAGCAGCGCTGATCAAATTGGCGAAATTAATGAAACGCAATAGCCGCCAATTGGCTGTGATGGAATCACTCGATAGTGGCAAGCCTATCTCAGATTGTGCCACCATTGATATTCCAGAAGCCATTAACACCATTATTTGGCACGCTGAAGCCATTGATAAAATCTATGATGATACAGCACCTGCCGGCTCTGATGCGATGGCAATGATTGTGCGTGAAGCTGTTGGGGTGGTGGCATGTATCTTGCCATGGAACTTCCCACTTTTGATGCTCGCATGGAAACTTGGCCCTGCCCTTGCAGCGGGTAATTGTCTGATTGTAAAACCGGCAGAACAAACACCGCTGACTGCCCTATATCTTGCCCAATTAGCACATGAGGCAGGCATTGGACGCGGCGTCCTCCAAGTGCTTGTCGGCGATGGCCCCACAACAGGAGAAGCGCTTGGCCGTCATATGGGAATTGATATGGTCTCATTCACAGGCTCTACCGAAACTGGCAAACGCTTTTTATCCTATGCGGCTGAATCGAACATGAAGCAAGTGACATTAGAATGTGGCGGCAAGAACCCTGCCATTGTCATGGATGATGCCGAAAATCTTGAGGCAGTTGACGCACATATCGCCAATGGCGCTTTCTGGAATTTAGGCCAAAATTGCTCGGCAACCTCACGGCTGATTGTGCATAAGGATATCAAAGAGGCATTGCTTGAAAAGCTAGCCCATCATGTCAAAGAATGGCGCCAAGGTGACCCGCTTGACCCTGCCAATAAATTGGGGGTTTTGGTTGATAGCGAACATCATGCCAAGGTACAATCCTATCTTGATAAGGCGGCAAAAGCGAAATTACCTGTCATTGCCCAAAGCACGCATGACGGCATAGGCCCTATTATCTTCGAGGTGGAAAGCAATGACAGCTTCCTTGCCCAAGAAGAAGTCTTTGGCCCTGTTTTGTCTGTTATCACAGTGAACTCTTTTGAAGAGGCTATATTAGCGGCCAATCAGACAGATTATGGTCTTGCCGCCTCATTATTCACGGCCAATATCAAACACGCTATTCGTGGGGCAAAAGCCATCAAAGCTGGCACAGTGACAGTCAATAGCTATGGTGAGGGCGATGCGTCGACCCCATTTGGCGGCTATAAGCAATCTGGCTTTGGGGGGCGTGATAATGGCTTGGCAGCCCATGACCAATTCACCGAATTAAAAACCATCTGGCTCGATTTGAGCGATAATGCTCCAGATGAGATTTAGCCCCCAGTGAGAAATAACCCCGGGGAATTTAACCCCCGGTGAGATTTTAATGACAGATCTGGTAATATAATGAAAAAACAAACCGTCAAAAGACTGCCCAAAAATCCAGGCCCTGCCGCATGGAATGAAATTTTAGGCCCAGCGCCAACATACCCTGAGGCAGAGGGTGATTTAACAGCTGACTGGCTGATTATTGGTGGTGGTTTTACAGGGCTATCAGCGGCAAAGCGCCTGTCAGAATTGCGCGGCGGTGATAGCATCATGCTTGTTGAGGCGAATCGCATCGCCAATGGCCCCGCAGGGCGCAATTCTGGCTTTATGATCGATTTACCTCATGAGCTTGGGGATAATGATGGCTATGCTGGCACGGTTGATACGGATCGCAAGCAAATCTCATTAAATCGCCATGCCCAAGCTTTTGCGCGTGCCAATGCTGACGAATTTCATATGCCGGCCGAGGCGGTTAATCCGGTGGGGCGTGTCAATGGTGCGGTCAACGCGCATGGCAAAGCCCATAATGACAGCTATGCCAGCCATCTGGACAGGCTTGGCGAGGCCTATCACCATATGAATGCCGATGATATGCGCGCAATGACTGGCTCAGACTTTTACAGCTCTGGTCTATTTTTGCCAGGCGCGGTGATTATCCAACCTGCGCTTTATATCCGCGAATTAGCAACAGGGCTTGTTCACAAACAAACACACCCCCTAACGCTATTTGAAAATAGCCCTGCTCTATCATTTGAGAAACAGGGGGAAAGCTGGCTTGTTGAAACGCCAAAAGCCACCATAAAGGCCAAGGTGATTATCATGGCAGTTAATGGTCATGCCGAAAGTTTTGGCTTTTTC
>WTHV01000249.1 GCA_011525265.1 Alphaproteobacteria bacterium
CCTCAATCATCGCATATAAAATGCGGCGATGCACAGGCTTAAGCCCGTCTCTTACATCTGGCAGGGCGCGAGAGACAATGACACTCATCGCATAATCAAGATAAGAGTTTTTCATCTCATCAGCGATGGAAATTACGGTATTATCTTGGCGATCTGAATCAGTCAAAATCATGCTCCATTTGGCTGTCGTGCAACCCGACTACTTTTCTAATTTAACGTTAGCATATTTTGCCTCTACGCCCTAATAAATAACCCCAAAAAAAGGCCATTTTAGGCATAAAAAAAGCTGCCTCAAAGACAGCTTTTCACAATAATATTATTTTGCCAAAACACAGTGGCTAGAACGGGATATCATCATCAATCCCGCCTGAAGATGCCATTGGTGGCTCTGGCAGGTTGCCAGCTGGCTGAGAGGGGGCACTGGCGCCATAGCCGCTATCTTGTGATGGGGCAGACATATCGCCTGAATCACGACCACCAAGCATTGTCAGCTCTCCGCGATAGCGTGCTAAAACAACTTCAGTTGTATATTTTTCAACACCTTGCTGATCAGTCCATTTGCGTGTCTGCAATTGGCCTTCAAGATAAACCGTTGAACCTTTGCGCAAATATTGTTCAGCGACGCGCGCTAGGTTTTCATTGAAAATAACAACACGATGCCATTCTGTACGCTCTCTTTGTTCACCAGAATTGCGATCTTTCCAACGCTCAGAAGTCGCAATAGACAAATTAACGATCTTACCGCCATCTTGTGTTGTGCGCACTTCGGGGTCACGACCCAAATTGCCTACGAGAATCACTTTGTTAATGCTACCTGCCATGATTGCCCCCTATGGGTGATACGAATGGATAATCTGCCAAAAACTGGCCTTTGAGACATCAAGCGCCTCAACAGCTGTTATCCTAGCGTTATCTGGGCAAAAAGACATCATTTTTTCAAAAACTTGAGCGATATATTTCCAATTAAACGTATAAGGCTATATTACCTTCAAAAGTGACTAGGCCATGAGCAGGAAATAAGACGTGACGAATGATATGCTAAACCGCCAAATATCCGTGCGCGGTGCCAAAGAACATAATTTGCGCAATGTGAATGTCGACTTACCAAGAGATAAGCTTGTTGTATTGACCGGGCTATCTGGCTCTGGAAAATCATCCCTCGCATTTGATACGATCTATGCCGAAGGGCAAAGGCGCTATGTCGAATCGCTCTCTGCCTATGCACGCCAATTTCTTGAGATGATGCAAAAACCTGATGTGGAGCTGATTGAAGGCCTATCACCTGCGATTTCGATTGAACAGAAGACAACCTCAAAAAACCCGCGTTCAACGGTTGGAACGGTTACTGAGATTTATGATTATATGCGTCTTTTATGGTCACGGGTGGGTATCCCCTATTCCCCTGCCACAGGCCTGCCGATCACCTCACAAACGGTTAGCCAGATGGTTGATATCATTTCAGCCATGGAAGATGGCACAAGGTTGTATCTTCTGGCCCCTGTGGTGCGTGGTCGCAAAGGGGAATATCGCAAAGAGCTGGCTGATTTTATGCAAAAAGGCTTTAGCCGTGTGCGTATTGATGGGGAATTTTTTGATCTCGATGATACGCCAACGCTTGATAAGAAGAAAAAGCACGATATTGAAATTGTTGTAGATCGTATTGTTGTGCGCCATGACTCAGAAGAGCTCGCCACAAGATTGGCTGATAGTTTTGAGACAGCCCTCTCACTCGCAGATGGGCTTGTCTTTGCCGATGATGCAAAATCAGGAGAGCGCAACGTTTTTTCAGCGCGTTTTGCCTGCCCGGTTTCTGGTTTTACTATTGATGAGGTGGAGCCGCGCTTATTCTCATTCAATAACCCCTTTGGCGCATGCCCCTCTTGTGATGGTCTTGGGATGGCAAGTCATTTTGATGCTGAACTTGTTGTGCCAAATAAGGCGGCGACTTTGCGTGATGGCGCGCTTGCCCTTTGGGCAAATAGCTCTTCAAAATATTATGTTCAAACGCTTGAATCACTGGCATCACATTATCATTTCTCGCTTGATATGCCTTTCTCAAAGCTTGATCCCAAGGTGCAATCTGTCATTTTGATGGGGTCTGGTAAAGAGGCTGTTGTGATGACCTATGATGATGGTCTGCGCTCCTATCGCACGCAAAAGCCGTTTGAGGGCATTATTCCGAATCTGACAAGACGATATCGTGAGACAGATTCCAATTGGGTTAGAGAAGAACTTGATAAATTCCGTGCCAATCACCCCTGCGATACCTGTCATGGTAAGCGTTTGAAGCCCGAATCACTGGCTGTGAAGGTTGAGAATAAAGATATATCAGACATATCATCGCTATCGATTGCAGATGCGCTTGCTTGGTTTGGTGCTTTGGAAAAAAAGCTCGACCCACAGCGCGCAGAGATTGCAACACGCATTTTAAAAGAAATTAATGAACGCCTCGGCTTTTTGGCGAATGTTGGTTTGAATTACCTCAATCTGTCTCGTAATTCAGGGACGTTATCGGGCGGGGAATCACAGCGTATCCGCCTTGCCTCTCAAATCGGCTCTGGCCTTACAGGGGTCTTATATGTGCTTGATGAGCCATCAATTGGCCTGCATCAGCGCGATAATGACAGGCTTCTTGCGACATTGACACGATTGCGTGACCTTGGAAATACCGTTTTGGTGGTTGAGCATGATGAAGATGCGATAAGGCTTGCTGATCATGTGGTTGATATGGGCCCTGGGGCTGGTGTTCATGGCGGCATGGTTGTCGCAGAAGGCACAGCCGAACAGATTATGAAAAACCCGAAATCTCTTACCGGACAATATTTGTCTGGCAAAAAGGAAATTGCGATCCCTGCCAAAAGACGAAAAGCAAAAAAGGGCCGAAAAATCACGGTCAAAGGTGCATCAGGCAATAATCTGCAAAATGTTGATGTCTCTTTCCCGCTTGGTGTGATGACTTGTGTTACAGGTGTCTCTGGCGGCGGTAAGTCAACTTTGGTTCTTGAAACATTGTGGAAATCTCTTGCGAGAAGCTTGCATCGTGCAAGGGAGATACCTGCGTCACATAAAAGTATCGAAGGTATTGAATTGCTTGATAAGGTGGTTGATATTGACCAATCGCCTATTGGCCGCACGCCGCGCTCTAACCCTGCCACTTATACAGGTGCTTTTACCCCGATAAGAGAATGGTTTGCTGGCCTGCCAGAGGCCAAAGCGCGCGGTTATGCCCCCGGCCGTTTCTCGTTTAACGTCAAGGGGGGGCGTTGTGAGGCCTGCCAAGGTGATGGCGTTATCAAAATCGAAATGCACTTCCTGCCAGATGTCTATGTGACGTGTGATAGCTGTAAGGGAAAACGCTATAATCGTGAAACGCTTGATATTAAATGGCGCGGCAAATCTATTGCAGATGTCCTTGATATGACAGTTGAAGAAGGCGTTGACTATTTCCAAGCGGTGCCCTCTATCAGAGACAAATTGCAAACCATGTTGCGTGTTGGGCTTGGCTATGTGCGTATTGGCCAACAAGCCACAACCCTATCAGGTGGTGAGGCACAGCGCGTGAAATTATCCAAAGAGCTGTCAAAAAGAGCGACGGGCAAAACAATCTATATTTTGGATGAGCCAACCACAGGTCTGCATTTTGAAGATATCGCCAAATTGCTAGAGGTGCTTCATGAATTGGTTGATTCTGGCAATAGTGTCATCGTGATTGAACATAATCTTGATGTGGTAAAAACAGCTGATCATGTCATTGATATGGGCCCTGAAGGTGGTGATGGCGGGGGTATGCTAGTCGCACAAGGTACACCTGAAGAGGTTGCACTTGTTGACGGCTCGCATACAGGTCGTTATTTGAAGCCTATGATTTTTAAAAATAAGGCATAGATAAAACGATATGAGTGATAAACGCGCAACGGTAATTGGTGGTGGTCTGGCAGGCTCAGAGGCGGCATGGCAATTGGCACAGGCTGGGATTTCAGTCACCTTGCATGAAATGCGCCCTGTTCGCAAAACAGATGTTCATCAAACACAAGGCCTTGCTGAATTAGTCTGTTCAAACTCTTTCCGCTCTGATGATAAGACGGCCAATGCGGTTGGTGTCTTGCATGAAGAAATGCGTATGATGAATTCGGTGATTATGACACAGGCTGATATTCATGCTGTGCCAGCTGGTGGCGCGCTTGCGGTTGACCGCGATCATTTCTCTGCCGGTGTAGAGCAAGCCCTTGAGGCACATCCGCTTGTAACAATCACACGAGATGAGGTCACAGCCCTGCCATCTGCAGAAGATGGGCCAACAATCATTGCCTCTGGCCCTTTGACATCAGATAGTCTGGCGCAAAGCATTTTGGCTGAGACCAAAGAAGATGATTTGGCCTTTTTCGATGCGATTGCCCCTATTGTTCATTTTGACAGCATTAATATGGATGTCGCGTGGTTCCAATCACGCTATGATAAGGGCACTGGCAAGGATTATATCAACTGCCCCATGACAGAAGAGCAATATAATGCCTTCATCACCGCGCTTTGTGAGGGTGATAAAATGTCATTTAAAGAATTTGAGGAAAACACCCCCTATTTTGATGGCTGTATGCCAATTGAGATCATGGCAGAACGTGGCCCACAAACGCTTCGTTGGGGGCCTATGAAGCCAGTTGGCCTAACCAATCAGCATGATATGTCACGCCCTCATGCTGTTGTGCAGTTACGTCAAGATAATCAGCTTGCCACCTTGTTTAATATGGTTGGGTTCCAAACCAAGTTAAAATATGGCGAACAAGTTCGTGTCTTTCGGATGATACCAGGGCTTGAGAATGCGGAATTTGCCCGCCTAGGTGGTCTGCATCGTAATACCTTTATCAATTCCCCCCGCTTGCTAGACACACAATTGCGTTTAAAAACGCAGTCTCATATCCGCTTTGCAGGGCAAATCACGGGTGTTGAGGGTTATGTTGAATCAGCTGCAACAGGCGGCATGGCTGGGCGTATG
>WTHV01000049.1 GCA_011525265.1 Alphaproteobacteria bacterium
GCTTATCAGCCACAGAATTTGATAGGCTGATTGGCGATCCTTACAGCATATATGCCAAGCATATTTTGGGATTGCGCGCGCTTGCCCCTTTGAATCAAGCACCTAATCCGGCTTTGAAAGGTGAGCTATTTCATAAGGCTCTGCAGATTTTTACCCAAAGTCATAAAACAGGCGCACTTGGTGAGGCGCATTACGAGCAGCTTTGCGCTATTGCAAAACCGTTATTTGCGCCATGGGATGCCCATTACGAAGTGCGCCATTTCTGGTGGCCACAATTTAAAGCTGTCGCGAAATGGTTTATTGAGGCTGATAATACCTTACGCCACCCTGATGATATCAGCTTTGCTGAATTGCAAGGCATGATCACAATAACCATCGGCACACGCCAGTTTCAGGTCACTGCTAAGGCAGATAGAATTGTCCGCCATGATGATGGTTCGGTGACATTGGTTGATTATAAAACAGGCGGCCTGCCAACCAAAAAAGCTGTTGAAGATGGCAGGGCAACACAAATGCTTGTCGAGGCGGCATTGATCGCCTCATCTGGTTATGAGGATGTCGGCACAACGGGTGAGGTCAGGGGGCTTGATTATTGGAAATTGCAAGGGCGTGGAAAAAAGGGGGGAGAGATAAAAAAAGTCCTGCCAAAGGATTTTGATCCTCAAGAATTGCACGCAGCCCTCACAGCTCTTTTGGCACGTTTTGAAGATGAGCAGATGGCCTATCATGCTGAGCCAGACCCGCGTGGGCGACAACGCTATTCAGATTATCGCCATCTAGCGCGCATTAAAGAATGGCGCGTTTTAGAGGTGGCTGATGACTGACCTTTTACAAAGGCAAGCCTCACTGCCCTCCCAATCTGTGTTTGTGTCTGCCAATGCGGGCACGGGTAAGACCAAAGTTCTGATTGAACGTGTCTTGCGCCTCTTACTATCAGGCGAGGTGCCAGAGACTATTTTATGCGTCACCTTCACAAGGGCGGCGGCGGCCGAAATTGAAGCGCGCCTCCATAGAAAATTGGCACAATGGGCCGTCGCACAGCCAACAGATTTAATTCAGGATATTTCTGGCATGACTGGCAGCGTGCCAACAGGGCAGACGCTTGAGGTGGCACGCCGTCTATTTGCGCAAGTCATTGATAATGACCAAGGCCCTCGTATTGAGACAACCCACTCTTTTTGTCAGTCTCTGCTTTCACGCTTTCCCATTGAAGCAGGATTGCCACCACAATTTGAACTCATCACAGATGCCCAAAAAGAGGCCTTTTTGAAAACAGCCTTTGCAGATGCGTTCGCAGAACCACATCAAGAGATGAAACAAGCGCTAGCGCATTTGATTGATATTGCGGATCACCAATCGCTGTTTGATCATGTAAAACGCTTTGTTGGGACGCGCCATTTATCAGATGCGGCGGCCGCACAGCCATTTGGTTTTGTGCGCTCTTTTACCGCGGCTATGGATGCGCTATTGCCAGAGGGGATAAAGGATAAAGCCACCGCTGATCAGTTTTATACAGAGAAGATAATGGGACTGCCATGGCGTAGGCTTTATGAGGCAGTGCCAGATAAGATGGCAGATTTTATCGCATGGCATGGGTTAGATGATGCCATACGCTCACAGCAGCTTGATAGGCTTGCAGATATCTTTTTGACCAAGTCAGGCACCCCAAAGGCCAAGTTCTTATCAAAGAAAATCACAGATGACGACCCCGCCCTTGCAGATATATATCAGCGCCTAGCTATGCTTGTGATTGCGCATCAAAAATCAGTAACGGCCTTTGCGACCATAGAAAGAAGCCGTGCGCTTTATGTGCTTGGCCGCTTTGTTGCACGCTCTTATGAGCGGCAAAAATTACATCATGCCCTTCTTGATTATGATGATTTGATTATCAAAGCTGACAGGTTGTTATCTGCCACAGAGGCGATGGCTTGGGTGCGTTGGAAATTGGATTTTGGCATTCATCATATGCTTATTGATGAGGCACAAGATACCAACCCCGCACAATGGGAGCTACTTGCCTCTCTTGCGGATGAGTTTTTCGTGCATGAGGCTGATGAGAGAGATGAGGCGCGCACGCGCACGTTATTTTCTGTGGGTGATTTTAAACAATCAATTTACAGCTTCCAAGGTGCCAACCCCAATGTGTTTGTGGAAAAAGGCGCTGAATTTGACGAAAAGGCCAAAGGCGCAAAACACAATTTTTCAGAGGTTGGGCTTGCGATGTCTTTCCGCTCATCAAAGGCGGTTTTGGATATGGTAAATCATGTCATGACTGGTGATGATGTCGAAGGGCTTGGCGGTGCCTATCAGCATCATGAGGCGTTTTTCGTCGATAAATTTGGCATGGTTGAATTATGGCCAATCGTCAGTGCCACACAAGAAGCGCCAAAATTACCTTATTTTGATGTGCCTGATTTTGTCGCAGATGCGGCAATGGCAAATTATGGTGCTGATGCGCTTTTGGCGGAAAAGATAGCGTCTCATATTAAGACAATGCTTGATGGCTCAGCCACAGGCCTGAATGGCAGGCACTATCAGCCGCGCGATATTATGATTCTCGTCAATAAGCGTAATGCCATTTTCACACTTTTGCGCGGGGCATTATTGCGTCATGCCATACCAGTGGCAGGTGCTGATAGATTGCGGCTAGGACAGCAAATTGAAATTCAAGATTTGCTTGCACTGGGCGATATTTGCATTTTGCCAGAAGATGATCTGCAACTTGCCGCCTTTTTGAAGTCACCTCTTATTGGGCTATCAGAAGAGGGGTTGTTTACCATTGCTAAGGGGCGCAAAAAAGGACAATCACTTATAGCGGTCTTAAAGTCCTATGCCGGCGCAGAGGATGATTTTGGCAGCCAAATTGCCAAGGCTATAGAAAAGATTGAATCCTATTTTGCCTTATCAGCCAAATTATCTCCTGCCGCATTTTATGAAACCATCCTTGCCAAAGGTGGCAGAGAGGCCTTTTACAGCCGTCTTGGAACAGGTGTGACAGACAGCCTTAACGCCTTTATTGATCAAGCCTATGAATTTGAGGCAAAAGGCGGGGCAAGCCTTGCCGAATTTATTGCCCAACAACGTATGAGTGATATCGAGATCAAACGTGATTTCGGCAATATTCAAGAAAATCAGGTGCGTATCATGACAATCCATGGCTCCAAGGGGTTGGAATCGCCAGTGGTCTATGTGCCTGATATCATCAAGGGTGTTGAGTCTTCACAAACATTAGTGGGCGCTGATGATGCGCTTTATTGGCCGGCTGATAGTGTTTATATGCCAGATGTCATAGCAGGATATAAAGAGGCTGATAGGCACGCACGCACCGCAGAGCATCAAAGGCTGTTATATGTTGCGATGACGCGCGCTAGCGAA
This sequence comes from Alphaproteobacteria bacterium, assembly GCA_011525265.1. Taxonomy (GTDB): domain Bacteria; phylum Pseudomonadota; class Alphaproteobacteria; order Puniceispirillales; family Puniceispirillaceae; genus UBA685. The sequence goes on from WTHV01000049.1 coordinate 3,376, forward strand.
TGTCTAATCCTTGCTGGTCATGAGAAATCACGCAAAACCTTGCAAGGGGTCAGCTGGGACATGCTATTGCAAAAGGGCTTTGAGGCAGCCACTATCACACCTGATGAAGATGGTGTGTGGCGTTATGTTCATGAGGGCAAAGTGGGCGATGATAGCCTTACGTCGGCACCAGACCTTGATCGTTCCCAAGATGATAGTGATGTGCGCGAACAATATCCGTGGGCATTTTGTCCGCCAGATAAAGAAGATGCGCCTGTAAAGCCGCTGATACCATCCGCGGTTGATGTGAGTGATGTGCCTAGCTCTATTACCCCTTCAGCTGAATCCGGGCGCAAAGAGGCAAGGGCTGACCAGCCGCGCCTTGAAGGTATTTTCATGCATGAGCTACTTGATAGGCTTTCTGCCCTGCCAGAGGACGGGCGTGCTGATTTTGCCAAAGCCTATGCCAGCACATCGTTGATTGCCAAAAGTCCTGCCGATGCCCCAATTGGAACGGCACGCCTGTTGGATTTGGCAGATCATATTCTGAAATTTATGGAAGAAGAGGAATTTGCACCTCTTTTTGGCAAGTTGGCTCTTTCAGAATTTCATGTCTCAGGCCTTGTTGGGACGCGCCCTGTTGTAGGACAAATTGACAGGCTTGTTGTTACAGAAGATGAATTATGGCTTGTAGATTTCAAATCAGGTCAGGTTTTGCACCCCAATGTGCCAAAGGCTTATATTATCCAAATGGCATTATATGCCGCGCTGTTACGCCAGATATATCCTGATAAAACGCTTCGGTGCGAGATTATTTGGCTTCGTGATTTTACACGCTCTATTTTAACCAAAGAGGTGTTAACAGCTGCCCTAGAGGATAATAATTTCTAAGAGACGGCAAGGTGAATGAGGCTTGCACCTTGACCTATGGAAGGCTAGTTCCTACATTCATAAGTGAATAGATTTTTGAGATTAGGGGAAAATAATGGCTACAATTACAACAACAGATGCTGGCTTTGAAACAGATGTTCTTGGCGCAGACAAGCCTGTGCTTGTTGATTTCTGGGCCGAATGGTGCGGGCCATGTAAAGCTATCGGCCCTGCTTTAGAAGAAATCTCTGAAGAAATTGGTGATCAGATGACAATCGCGAAACTGAATATTGATGAGAACCCAAACACACCAACACAATATGGCGTGCGTGGCATTCCAACATTGTTGATTTTTAAATCAGGTGAAGTGGTTGCTGAGAAAATTGGTGCGATGCCAAAATCAGCACTTCAGCAATGGATTAACGAAAGCCTATAAGCTGTAACTAGCTTGGCAATGTGTTGTTTTCACTTAGCACATGGCCAGCCAAATAAAGAGAGCCGCAGATAAGAATTTGTGGTTCATCTTGTATCTCTGTCAGCGCCTGATGAATATCGGGCGCTGTTTTGCATTGAAGGCCAAGTGTAGCGGCAGCATCTGCAATATCAGCTGCTGGCAGTGCGGCGTCTTGATCTGGGATAGTGAGTGCCACAATCTGTCCTGCTATCGGGGCAATTTGTGCCAAGAAATCCGCAATTGGACGCGTATCAAGCGCTCCAATGATAATTGCCCATTTTTGCTTGTTTTGGCTTAACTTTGTCATTGCC
>WTHV01000068.1 GCA_011525265.1 Alphaproteobacteria bacterium
ATTGCACAATTGCAAGAGGCTATGAGCCGCTTTGATGAGGAGGCGCTTGTCGCTGAATTATTGCTGCGCCATCCTGAGCTACGATATATTGTCCGCCGCATCCAAAATGTTGGCCATTTCGCCTATGCTGAGGTGCATGGCAATTTGGTTGGGGTAAATTGTCGTCCGATTGATTTATTGCGTGTGAAATTATCTTTCTTTGGTGCCTCAAAATTCGATCCACGTTCCGATAGATGGACACGCATTACCCTGTATCAAGGCGCGCCAACAGCGGCAGATTTGCATGAAGAAGGCGCTGATGATTGGGCGTTTTGGGTGGTAGAAGAGCCCGCTGATAGCGCTGTATCATGAAACAACTCTCTGTGAACCAACTTGTCTCTGAGACAAGAAAAGCCATGCTTGGCAAGGGCTATGGGTTTGGTGTGTCTGATGATGTGGCGCGCGCCATAGAATGGTTAGCTGGCTTTGATATCATCCCCTCTGATGAATTGTTGATTCTTATGAAAGCCCCGTGTGAGGGTCGCCCAGATGCACCAGATGTGACAGATGATAGGCTTATTATCAGGCAAGCTGGCATCCATAATATGCTTGCTGGCCTTGACTGTGCCCAAGCACATGAGGCACGCGCTTTGCAGCTGATTAATCTGCAATATCCACTGATTAGTATAGGACTAACAGCCCTTCTGGCATCACCGCCTGGTGGACAATTCCTGCCTGAAGATGGCACGCCTTTATCAGTGCTTTGCCAAAACCTGCCTGATGAGATTATCCTTGTTCAGCACGCTTATGTGTGTGATAGGCCTGCACAATGGCCAGCGCGCATTTCCATTGATGAGGGATGTTATGAGATGTTAAAAAAGATGGCGTTTGAGACCTATGTCCCATCTTCAGAACAGTCCAGAGCCGCAGGCGCCGGTGCTGGTCTTAATGATAATGATTAGATAAAAAAGGGAGGCCTTGTGCCATGACAACAACCCCATTAACGCTAGCGGAAATTGAATCGCTTGCTATCAGCACACTCACAAAAAATGGTTGTGATGAGGCAAATGCCAAAGCCATTGCTAGCACAATTACAAGGGCAGAGCGTGACGGTTCTGCCTCTCATGGCCTATTCCGCCTGCCCGGTTATGTGAAATCAATGCAATCTGGCAAGGTAAATGGCAAAGCAATCCCTGTGATAGATCATAAATTGGCCTCTGTGATTGCGGTTGATGGCGATCATGGCTATGCGCCTTACACGCTAGAATGTGCGCTCCCTGAATTGGCGAAAGCAGCGCAATCAACAGGTATTGCCGTTATGCGCCTTTATAACAGCTTTCACTTCGCCGCCCTTTGGCCTGAGGTTGAATATCTGGCAGAACAAAACCTTGTCGGTATTGCCTGTACCTGCTTTAAGCCATCAGTGGCACCGGCAGGGGCAAAGAAAGCCTTCTTTGGTACAAACCCGCTCGCTTTTGCATGGCCGCGCCCTGATAGCACGCCTGTTGTCTTTGATATGGCAACCTCACGCCTTGCCAAAGGTGATGTGATGCTTGCCGCACGTGATGGTCACACCTTACCAGATGGCACAGGTCTTGGCCCAGATGGTGAGCCAACAAATGATCCTAATGAGGTGTTAAAAGGCGTGCTATTGCCATTTGGCGGCTATAAAGGATCTGCGATTTCCATGATGGTTGAGCTGTTATCAGCCGCACTGGCAGGTGATCAATTCTCTTATGAAGCACAAAAGCAGGATAATAATGATGGCGGGCCTGCAAGAGGGGGCGAGTTGATTATTGCCATCTCACCTGAGCTTGTGGCAGGTGCTGGATGGGATGATCATGCAGGCAGTTTCTTTGATGAGATGTCAGCCCTAGAAGGTGTGCGCCTACCAGGGGCGCGTCGTCATGATAACCGCAAAGATACAGGCACAAGACAGGTCAATACGGCGCTAATCGAGACAATTAAGGGCCTATAAAAGCGCGCGGCATTACCGTTACATCTCTCTAAAAAGCGCCTTATGTTTCTATTTGATAAGGTGCTTTTTTTATTTTTTAAAAACTGTGAAAAAAAGAGCGCTTATTTTTATTATTTCGTCTATACTGTCTGTCTCATATTTGAGCGGTCTCTAATATTGAAGTTGGTGTATTATGAATCTGCGGCGTTGGCAGCAAGAAATTATCGATGGTCTTCCAGAGATTTTAAAAGCTCATAGGCGGTTTATTGTGAAAGCGCCAACAGGTGCTGGTAAGACGGTATTGGCATCTGAAATCATATCACAATTTTATGAGGGCAAGAAAGTTATCGTTCTATGCCATCGCCTTGTTTTGCTTGAACAATTAGAGCGTGCGCTTGGTAAAGAGCATCGTGTCCAAAAGCTGAATCTGACTAAGAATGAAAAGCCATTCACAGATTATGAAGTGCTGCTTTCCACAAGTACAAGAGCCAAAGATATTTTAGATGATGCGATTAAAGAAGCTGATTTGCTTATCATTGATGAGGCGCACCGTGTATCGCCAAATGGCACAGGTTATAAGCGGATTCTAGATTGCTTTAATGAGCATGGCAAAGATAACGCACATATGCTTGGCCTTACAGCCTCACCAGAACGCCGCACGGCAGATCAGCGTGACCAGTTGTCCTTAGCTTTTGATGCCATTATTGATGGCGCTGATATGAATCAGCTCTTTGATGATGGTATTTTGGTGCGTCCGCGTTATCGTCCACATTTTATTCATGATTTGGATTTGGGGCATATTGACGTCTCATGTGGTGATTTTCCTGTCGCAAAATTAGCGCCAGCCATTATCAAATCATCTATGATCAGCCATGCCTGCTCTATCTATTTAGAAGAGCGTCAAAATGTACATCCAAAGCCAGTCTCAGCATGGTTCTGCCCTGATGTCACTGTTGCTGAAACAACCGTAGAGGCTATTCAAGAGCTTGGTCTTAGTGTTGAGTTAATCACCGCACAAACGCCCATTAAAGAGCGCATGGCAATGCTAAAGGCGCATGAAGATGGCGAAGTTGAGGCGATTGTGTCAGTTGGTGTTTTGGCTGAGGGGTGGGATAATCCGCATTGTAATTTGATTGTTCATATGCGCCCGACACTCTCAAAGGTGTTATGGGGTCAATCGGTGGGCCGTGGCCTGCGCTCTGCGCCAAATAAAGAGACCTGTGTGGTGATTGACGTATCGTCTAACTGGTCAACTTTTGGGCCAGTGGAACAGCTTCAATGGTCGCTATGGTCGCATCGCGGCTCTTATATGCGTTTTAAAAATCGCTTTGAATGGATTTCACAACAACCTGTGGATGAGCAGAAAAGCTATTATCTATGTGATCAAAAACAAGATACTGGCTTGCGTTGCTCTCATGTTTATCTGAAGAATAAATTTGAAGATGGCGGCTGCCCTGCTTGTGGGTCTTTATCAGCGATTGATATCCACAAAGAGCAAAAGATGGATAGCTCGGTCAATGATATTGGTTTGCACCGTCTGTTCTTTGAGCGTATCCCTGCGATTTATGATGAGATGAACCACCATATCTGGCAAACGCTTGGCCATACAGCATGGACAGGTAGTGAGAAGCCGGAATTGATTTTCCTCGCTTTTTGTAAAGCCTTTGCGCTTGTATCTGGGGCGCCGTCCAATTCTGATTCAGAGTTTTGGCAATATACCCTCGAAGGTGAGGCGGCTGTGCGTGCCTTCCTTGTGGAAAATCGCTTGCAGATTGTCAAAGCAGAAGAAATGGACCATGCTATTTTGGTTGATGGTTTGATGCATGGGCGCAAAATCAGAGCCTTGCAGGCCAATCACGGTATTTTGCTTTGCGGAGAATTATTCCAAGAGGGCGATGCTGATGAGTTGGAACGCAAATATCAGCGTGCCTTGCAAATCATTGAGAGATTGTCTGTCATGGGCTGTTCATCACAAGATAATTTGCCCTATTTCAAGGCAAAAAGCATTTTAGGCGGATAGGATTTTATCATGTCACAAGAGATACGCATTGCCCCTTCTATTTTATCAGCAGATTTCTCAAAACTAGGTGAAGAAATCGCGGCCATTGATAAGGCAGGGGCTGATTGGATTCACCTTGATGTGATGGATGGGCATTTTGTGCCGAATCTGACATTTGGGCCGCCTATTATCAAAGCCTTGCGCAAAACAAGCACCAAATTCTTTGATGCGCATTTGATGGTCTCTAACCCTGATGTGCTGCTTGATGATTATATCGCGGCCGGCTGTGATGGTGTAACCGTTCATATTGAGGCGGCAACACATCTTGATAGAACCCTCTCAGCCATTCGCGAAAAAGGCGCAAAAGCTGGTGTGTCTTTGAACCCGCATACATCTATTGAAGGGCTATCTTATGTGCTTGATAAGCTTGACCTGATTTTGGTGATGAGCGTCAATCCAGGTTTTGGCGGTCAGTCATTTATCCCTGCACAGCTTGATAAAATTGCGGCAATCAAACAGATGATTGGCGATAGGGATATTGATATCCAAGTTGATGGCGGTGTAACAGCTGATAATGTGGGTGCGGTCAAAGCGGCAGGGGCGAATGTGCTTGTCGCAGGGTCTGCGGCATTTAAAGGTGGGCCATCATGCTATCAGGCGAATATCACCGCACTTCGTGAAGGCTAGACATTAGCATCATTTTCTTAGTCTAAAGCTGATCGGCTATCGTACTATGATAGAGGCGAAAAGCTTGGCAAAAAAGAGCGAGAAAAAATATGGGTTTGCTGATTGATGGCGTCTGGTCAGATGAGTGGTATGACACAAAAGCGTCAAAAGGAAAATTTGTAAGAGATACAGCGCGTTTTCGTAATTGGGTCACAGCGGATGGCACAGCGGGCCCTTCCGGAGAAGGCGGCTTTACTGCTGAGGCAGGGCGTTATCATCTCTATGTCTCCTATGCCTGCCCATGGGCACACCGCACCTTGATGATGCGTCGCCTCAAAGGTCTTGAATCCCTTATTGATATTTCTG
>WTHV01000195.1 GCA_011525265.1 Alphaproteobacteria bacterium
GCTATCAGCGCCTCTGGTTTGTCTTTGACCATATGATAGCAATTCACAAGCTCATCATTGACATCACTCAAATAGGCCTTGTCAGGCGCTGTATCGAAAAACAGCGCCGCGCCACCCATAAAAGGTTCAAAATAGCGGTTAAATCGCGCGGGCATATAACGGCGAATCTCAGGGACAAGTGCCCTTTTTCCTCCTACCCATTTCAAAAACGGTTTACCCACTTCTCTTAACCCTAATGACGTTTGGTAAAATCATAAAAGCTTCCATAGACGCTTTGCCTCAATAGGATTAAGCTAATTTTACAGCGCTGTCTCATTTTCTTTTGAGACACAACACCCACAAACACCGTTGATGATATCATGTGAGGCAAAAATGCGTGTTTTAATTTCCATATCTGCTCTGCTGATGGCTGTCTTTTTGGTGCAAGTCAGTACAGGCACCTTAGGGCCGCTAGATGCGCTATCAGGCCTTGCCATAGGCTTTTCGCGTACGGAAATTGGTATGATAGGCTCATCACATTTCGTGGGCTTTATCTTTGGTTGTTTTTTATCGCCTCTGCTTATTAGGCGTGTTGGCCATGCCAGAACTTTTTCTTTTGTCACAGGCCTATCTATCATTGCTGTCTTATTACACCCTTTATGGGAAAATCTTTATTTTTGGATGCTATTGCGCGTCTTTTCTGGCATAGCGGTTGCTGGTGCGGCGACAGTGATTGAAAGCTGGCTTAATGCAAAACTCAATAATGAAAACAGGTCTCGCTATTTTTCCTTTTACCGCATTTTTGATATGTCTGGCGCCCTTGTCGCGCAAGCTCTGATTGCGACATTGCCACCTGCTGAATTTATGGCTTATTCCTTGGTGGCGATTTTCTTATGCCTCTCATTCTTCCCTCTTGCTTTGACCAAATCTGTTCAGCCTGCTTTGCCTGATCATATGAATTGGCGCCCGTTTTTGGCGGTAAGAATTTCACCTATTGCTGTGGCAGGGGTTGTGATTGTGGGGGCAACTGGCGCGGCTGTGCGCATGGTGGGGCCACTTTTTGCGTTTGATAGCAACCTGTCTTCTGCACAAATTGGCCTGTTTCTCGCACTCTTTATTTTCGGCGGGGCGATATCACAATTTCCCGTTGGCTTCCTCGCTGATAAATTTGCCAAAAGAACACTTATGATGGCGCTATCGCTCTCAACTGTTTTGATATCAGCGATTATGCAATTTGAACTTGTCACCCAGTTTCTTGGCACCTATCGCTATTTCATATTGGTGTTTGTATTTGGTATGGCCACCATGCCGATATACTCATTGGCCGCAACGCATGCGAATGATTTATGCCACACAAATGATATGACTGACCTTAGTGCCTCCTTGATTTTCTTCTTTGCGCTTGGGGCGATTGCCTCGCCTATTCTAGCTGGCTCTTTGATTGACAGCTATGGGCCAAATAGTTTGTTTGTGTATTTTGCTATTTTGCATATCGCCCTCTTTGTCTTTGGCTTTTATCGTGTTATCAGACGTCCTGTTATTCATTTTACCAAGCCTTATCGCTATATTCCGCGCACAAGTCTTTTCATTGCGAAGACAGTTAAAACCCTGCGCGGCACACATAATGATTAAGGCCTGTCTTTGCCGATGAGGAATTGTCATGCGCAAATCCACTGCTAATTCATTAATGTTGCTTGCTGCCCTTATTTGGGGCACGACTTTCATTGCACAGACGACAGGCATGGATACGCTTGGCCCCCTATCCTTTACAGGCGCGCGCTATCTCATCGGTATGGTGATTATGTTGCCATTAGCGCTATGGGAGGCACAGAAAACCTCCTTATACTAAGGCGCACAGGCAAATCCCCGCCTATTAAAAGGCGCGCTATTACTTGGCGTCTTAATGTTTGGCGGGATTGGCCTTCAACAAACAGCCCTGCTCTATACCAAAGTCGCAAATGCGGCTTTCCTTACAGCGCTTTATGTGCCGTTTGTCCCCTTGATGAGTTGGATTTTAACACGCCAAGCCATTGGCCTTCCTATTTGGCTTGCTGTGATTTTATCGCTTGGTGGCTCTTTCCTATTATCTGGCAATGCGAGCTTTGAGGCACAATTTGCCGATATTTTGGTTGCGATTGGGGCGTTATTTTGGGCGGCACATATTATTGCAATTGGCTTTGTAACACGCTTAATTGATGCACCGCTTCAGCTTGCTTTTGTGCAAAATGGCGTATGTGCGCTTCTTGCCTGCATTGGCGCTGCCTTGTTTGAGACACCGCAAATTGGTGACTTCTTGCCTGTTTGGAAGGAATTGCTTTATGCAGGTGCGATTTCTGTCGGGATTGCTTATACCCTTCAATTGGTGGCACAGCGTTATGCCAATGCAACAGCTGCGGCCTTTTTATTATCACTTGAGGCTGTTTTCGCTGCAATATCGGGGTGGTTGTTCTTATCACAAAATCTCTCATACCTTGCGATAATGGGTTGTTTAATGATTTTCTGCGCCGTTCTATTGGCGGATGTGTTGCCGCGCTCTTGGTTTGAGAAATGGAACCACATCAAGGCAAAGTAATTTTCGGCATTATTTCACCTTGATTTTAGCCCTTTCACAGTCCAATTTCACAAGGCTTCGTAAAAAGAATTATAATCATCACACGGGTGTGCCAATTAGGGAATTTTTTCATGTCTGACATTATCACAGATCGCGATTTCAAAACCGCTATGGGGCGTTTTCTTACAGGCGTTACAATTGTTAGCTGTATCAAGCAAGATGGCACCCCCTATGGGTTAACGGTCAACTCTTTTGCTTCTGTCTCTTTGAGCCCACGCCTTGTTTTATGGTCTTTGATTAATGATAATGCACAGGCAGAAGATTTTGCAAAATCCGAAGGCTTTTCCATCGCGTTCCTATCGTCTGATCAATCAGATTTATGTAACCGCTTTGCCTCTGAACATGAGAACAGGTTTGAAGGTGTAGATTGGCAACATGGCGCGTCTGGCGCACCAATTATTGCCAATGCCTTAACTGTGCTAGAATGCAAGCCATGGGAACAATATGATGCTGGTGACCACATCATCCATATTGGAGAGGTGAAGGCTATTCATCATAATGACCATGCCTCTCAGCCAATGAGTTATTTTGCGGGCAAGGTGAACGACATTTGAAACAAGGCCAATTTCATCCAAAACAACTACACCTTGTCCTGATAGGTGGCGGCCACGCGCAGGTACAGGTCTTAAAGTCTTTTGCGATGAAGCCCCTTGATGGCCTTGCGATTACGCTGATAACAGATGTGCTATATGCGCCTTATTCTGGCATGCTGCCTGGCTTTGTTGAGGGGGTATGGGAAAAAGATGATATCCATATCGATTTAACACGATTGGCAAGCCTTTGTGGCGCAACCTTGATACATGATCATGTCTCTGCGCTAGACCCTGAAAGCCAAACCATTCATTTCACCGCTCGCCCATCACTCAGCTATGATGTCTTATCATTAAATTGTGGTGCTGTTCCAGATATTGATCAGATCGCGGGCGCTAGATCACACGCGATTGCGGTAAAACCAATTGCGCATTTCCTTGAAAAATGTCCTGATAAAATCGCGGATAATTGCCCTATAAATATCATAGGCGCTGGCGTGGCGGGTATGGAACTAGCCTTTGCGTTTCACGCAAAATACAAATCGCAAGCACCTGATATTCATGTATTTTCTAGATCAAAAACAATTCTGGCCAAAATGCCAAAGACCGCTATTCACTTGGCAATCAATAGTGCTAAGGCAAAGGGCATCACCTTGCATCATGACGCCTCTATTGCAAAATTATCAGCGAAAGAATTGATAACAAGTGATGGCACGCGCTATCGTTCTGGTCTTAATTTTGTTGTGACAGGCGTGAAACCAAGTCCCTTTATTGACGGGCTTGATAAGGCACTTGATGAAACAGGCTTTGTGGCGGTCAAAGACACATTGCAATCCCCTGTTTATCCCGCCATTTTTGCCGCAGGAGATGTTGCATCACTTATTGGCAATAGTCGCGAAAAAGCGGGGGTATTTGCGGTTCGTGCAGGTCCTATCCTAGCAGAAAATCTGCGCCGATTTATCCTTGGCAAGGGCTTAAAATCATGGCGCCCACAAAAGAATTATCTTGCCCTTATCGGCACAGGTGATGGCAAGGCGATTGCGATACGAAATGGCATAGCATTGCATCATAGCTTTTTCTGGCGTCTGAAAATTGCCATTGATAAGGCCTTTATGGATAAATTTACGCAACTACCAGAAATGCAGGCAAATCCGCCAAAGCCTTTACCGCTCTATGAGGCTAAGGGGCACGATGTAACTGATCCAATTTTTGCTGATATGCGCTGTACAGGCTGTGCGGCAAAGGCAAGTGCTAGTTTGCTTGACCGTGCTATGGAAAAATCGCGTAATTTTGCAAAAGCACAAGGGGTCGACCTTGCCTATCTGCCAAACGATGATGCCATAACAGAGGATGCCGGCCTCACCAAAGCGATATCCGCTGATTTGCGTCATTCCTTTGATAGCCTATCGCAGATGGTCTCTGATCCCTATTTATTTGCCCAAATTGCCGTTAATCACGCCTTAAGTGATCTTTATGTGGCTGGCGCAATACCACTTTATGCGCAAGCCCATATCACACTTGAAGAAGCAAGTGAGCCCTATCAAGAACAAATTGCCACGCATTATCTCAATGGCGCTATAATGGGACTTGCGGCGGCAAAAACACAGCTTATTGGTGGCCATACGTCTCAAGCCTCTTCTGCAAGCCTTGGGTTTGCGGTCACAGGGGCGCAGACATATGATTATGAGGCTTACAAGCCTGATAGCTCTTATCAATTGCTGATGACAAAACGTCTCGGCATTGGCGCAGGATTGGCGGCTCATATGCGCCAAAAGATATCAGCCCCACTTTATCAAGCCATCATTGATGATATGCTGCTGTCTCT
>WTHV01000060.1 GCA_011525265.1 Alphaproteobacteria bacterium
TATCTCAACATTTGATGATGAGACCTACAAGGTTGATATGTCATGGCCAAAAGGCCTCTCACGTCCTGTATTCTCAGTTGAGCCAGAGCCAGAAAAAGGGGAAGTTCACCCCCTTCGTGCGGCAAGCTTGCGCAATGTTGTTGACCCTTATACAGCGATGCTGATGGCTCTTGCCGACCTTGAAAAAACGGAACGGTGCGAAGGGGTATACCGCGTCTTTGATGGCAGAAGACGCTCAGAGCTTCACCTCAAAGATTTTGGCACAACCACGCTCAAAGCTGACAAGGACTGGGCCTATGAGGGGCCAGCCTCTATTTGTGGTTCTGCAAGCAAGATGATTGGCGGCCATAAGATTAAGAAGAACGGCGATGATGATGAGGAAATGGATTTTGAAAAAATACAAATTTTCGTCGCACGACCAGATGGCAAAACACTCATGCCTGTGCGCATAGAATTAAACAGCTTCCTCGGCTCGGTCATTGTTCGCTTAAATATGGCTAGCTCTGTCTTCAACTAATTACACTGCAAAGGCAGGATCAAGAGACCCTGAGAGGTAACGGCTTGCCATTTTTTCAAGTGACAGCGGCTTTATCTTATCTGCCCTACCCTCACACCCAAAACGCATAAAACGCTCAGCGCATAAATCTTCCATCGCCTTTGTTGCTGGCACAAGGAATTTACGCAAATCAAATTCTGATGCGTGGTGCTTCGCAATCTTGCGAATAATGCCTGTCATAGCCAAGCGGCAATCTGTATCAATATTGACTTTTCGCACCCCAGATTGAATGCCGCGTTCAATCTCTTCAATAGGCACGCCATAGGTCTGTGGCATCTCACCCCCAAACTCGTTAAAGATATCCTGTAACTCTTGCGGGACAGATGATGAGCCATGCATCACCAAATGAGTGTTCGGCAATTTGCGGTGAATAGCTTCAATGACGTGCATCGCCAAAATATCACCATCAGGCTTGCGGCTAAATTTATAAGCGCCATGACTGGTTCCCATCGCAATAGCAAGCGCGTCAACCTTGGTCTCTTTCACAAAACTCACAGCTTCGTCAGGGTCTGTCAGAAGCTGATCTTGGCTTAACACCCCTTCTGCCCCATGCCCGTCTTCTTGATCGCCCATGCCTGTCTCGAGCGACCCTAAGACCCCAAGCTCTCCCTCAATCGAAGCGCCTCTTTTATGTGCCATCTCAGCAACCGTCTTTGTGATGCGCACATTATACGCATAATCAGCTGGCGTTTTGCCATCAGCCGCTAAAGAGCCATCCATCATCACAGAGGTGAAATCATAATCAAGCGCACTTTTACAAGTCTGTTCTGAATTGCCATGATCTTGATGCATACATAAAGGAATGGTCGGATACATTTTTGCAAGCGCTTTGATCATATGTTGGAGCATAATATCACCAGCATAATTGCGCGCCCCGCGTGAGGCTTGCAAAATCACAGGCGCATTGCAGCGCTCTGCTGCGCGCATAATCGCAAGCCCCTGTTCCATATTATTAATGTTGAAGGCTGGCACACCATAATCATGTTCTGCCGCGTGGTCGAGTAATTGGCGCAATGTGATCATCATGATAAAAATACTCCTTGAGAAAGTTTGGGAGGCAAGGCAGTTGAAGGATTTACTATTGGGCAATGCGGGCAATGATGTGTTTCACCTCATCAGCCGAGCCAAAAATAAGAGGGATGCGTTGATGCAAGCTTGTCGGGGCAATATCGAGAATATCATGCGTCCCTGTTGTGGCACGCCCACCTGCGGCTTCGATTAAAAAGGCCATCGGACTTGCTTCATAAATGAGGCGCAAGCGACCTTGCTCATATCCCGTGCGACTATCTTGTGGATATAAAAACACGCCGCCGCGACGGAAAATACGGAACGCATCTGCCACCAAAGATCCAAGCCACCTCATAGCTGATGTTTTTGCAGCACCGCCAGTACTTCGTTCGGCAATATAGGTTTGAATTGGCGCAGGCCAAAATGCCGCATTTGAGGCATTTATCGCAAATTCTGTGCTTGAGGCTGGTATCTGCACATCCCACTCAAGGCGGATAAAGCGCCCCTCTTCAGAGAGGGCAAAGGCGGCAACCTCATCCCCGAAACTCAGTAAAAGAGCTGTTTGAGGGCCATAGACAAATAGACCTGCCGCTAATTGCTTGCGCCCCATAGGCGGCAAGTCGTTCACGCAATCTTTCATATCAAAAATTGAAAAGATGGTGCCGATAGTCAGATTTGTATCGATATTGGATGAACCATCAAGCGGGTCACATGCCACACCAATCTGGCCATCTGGCGTTAAGATTTTGACCTCTGCCTGCTCTTCGGAAAAATAGCGCGCAACACCAGCGGCAGATAGCGCCTCACAAACAAGATCATCGGACATCACATCAAGCTGTTTTTGACTATCACCATCTTCATTAAGCCCCCCTGCCAAACCACCAAGATTTGGCGTATCAAGGCCATTATTGGCAGCCAATTTTGCGATTTCTATCGCAGCATCTGCTAATCCCAAAAGGGTATCTGACAGTCCCCCTGGCAAAGATTTATGCTCATAAGCACTGGCAATATAACTTTTAAGGTCAAACATCGTCATGAGGCGTCCTCATTCATCACAAGAAAAAGGGGTGGAAAAGGGGAATTTGTAAAATAAAGTGAATAAAAAAACTCGGTAAGAAATCTTACCGAGTTTTTGAACTATTTGAAAAAGCAAAGCCCCGCTTATGGGGCGCCGTTTTATCTGCGCCAAATGTGGCTCCTATTCACGATTTCCAAGCAGTCTTACGAGGAACAAGAACATATTGATGAAATCAAGATACAAGGTCAAAGCACCAAAGATTGATTTGCGACCTGAGGTCACAGCATCATCACCTGCGGCATACATTGATTTGATTTTCTGTGTATCATAGGCAGTAAGGCCGGCAAAGATAAGCACACCTACGATCGAAATCAAAAATTCGAATTGCGCAGAAGCGAGGAAAATGTTGACGATTGATGCCAAAATCAAGCCAAACACACCAATGATAAGGAATGAGCCCATCGCTGATAGGCTGCGCTTTGTTGTGTAGCCATAGATTGATAGGCCTGCAAAAGCACCGGCTGTAATAAAGAATGCCCGTGCGACAGAGGCGCCTGTATAAACAAGCAAAATTGATGCCAATGAGATACCCATCAAAGCAGCATAAGCGTAAAAGCGATTACGCGCGCTCGCCGGTGAAATCTTATTGATTGTTGCGCTTAGCCAAAACACCATCGCCAACGGCGCGAACATGATGACATAAGCCAATGGTGAGCCGAACAATGTTTGGCCAACACCAGGTACAGATAACACAGCCCATTTTGTGGCAAAAGCCGCAAAACCCGTAAAGGCAAGCGCTGTTGTCATATGGTTATAAACACCAAGCATGTAAGAACGAAGCCCTACATCCATTGAGGCTGCTTGAGCCGCACTTGGGTTCATGTAACGATTATCTTGCATATCCCGTGTCTCCTGACAGTGTTAAAGCAATATTTTTATGCTTTTAATGTAGGCGCGAAATGTGTCTATTTCAAGACAAACTTCTCAAATGCGCACCCAATGGCCGTTATGCGTTTTCTTTAGATTCCTCTAAAGCTTTCATCTGTGATTTCCGTAATCTGACGGATTCACTTTTCAGCTGACCGCAAGCTGCCAAAATATCTTGGCCACGCGGCTTACGCACAGGGCTTGCATAGCCAGCTTTCATCACGATTTTGGCAAAAGCATCAATCGCCTCTTTTGATGAGCATTCATAAGCTGTCCCAGGCCAAGCATTAAACGGTATCAAGTTGATTTTTGACGGAATACCCTTAATCAATTTGACCAAGGCTTTCGCATCTTCTGGGCTATCATTCACACCCTTGATCATCACATATTCCCACGTCACACGCCGTGCATTCGACAAGACAGGATAACGGCGCACACAATCAATAAGCGTTTTCAGATTATATTTTCGATTAATCGGCACAAGCTCATTGCGCAACTCATCACGTACAGCATGAAGTGAGATAGCCAAATTCACCCCAAGCTCATCACCGCAGCGCTCAATTTCAGGTACAATCCCAGAGGTTGAGAGTGTCACACGGCGCTTTGATAAGCCAAGACCCTCGCCCCACATAATCAGCGATAAGGCTTTTTTGACACCTTCATAATTATATAGCGGCTCACCCATCCCCATCAAAACGATATTGGTCAAACGTCTATCAGCTTTACCAGCTGGCCAATCACCAAGCTCATCCATTGCAAGCAAAACTTGGCCCGTAATTTCAGCAGGCGTTAAGTTACGCACCAATCTTTGTGTGCCTGTATGGCAAAAAGAACAAGTCAACGTACAGCCAATCTGGCTAGAGATACATAAGGTGCCCCTATCATCTTCAGGGATATAGACCATCTCTGCTTCTTGGCCATCATCACAGCGAATAAGCCATTTGATCGTCCCATCTTTTGATGTTTGACGATTTGTGATCATAGGTCTGTCAGCGTGGAATATCTGAAAGAGAGCGTGGCGGGCCTCTTTGCCAAGCTCTGTCATATCACCAAAATCAGTTTGGCCATGACGCCAGATACGGCGCCATAATTGACGGGCGCGAAATTTTGGCAAGCCAATGGCAGTAACGCGCGCTTCAACCTCTTCCATAGACAGGCCAAGTAAGCTTGTGCGCTCTACGGCCGTGCCATCATCGCCACGATTAAGATCATCTTGTAATGGCTGTGCCGCTATTTGCATAATTTATCCAATAACGCCTTTGCCTTGGTAAAGCCCGACAGGGAATATTCATCAATTGTCTTATTCCCGCGGCTTGAAATGCCAGTCACAACAAGTTTGCTGCCACGCTTCATGCGGGTCACAAGAGTTGAATCATCTGCCGCATTAAAAGAATAGGCTCTGTTATCCTGCGTGAATAATGTTGTGTCTTTGCCATCTATGTTAAAGATAACATCACTTTGCTTTTTATATTTATAGCCTGCCAATACAGATACAACATTGCGATCAGCATTGCCAAAATGGCTTACAAAAACGCGTGTCTCGCCGCGATTATTGCGATCATAATCACCGCGCAATTTTTTTGGCACTGATGACATATAACAGACGCGGCTTGACCCGCTATCATCGCGATACACAGACCAATCTTTAAAGCTGTCCATTTCCACAACCTTCGCAGCAACAGGCGATGAGATACCAAACAAAACCATGCCAACAACCAAAAGGCCTGCTTTTAGATTATATTGCGAAAACATTGTCAAAATTTGTGAAGAGAATTTCAAAATCATCTATTTTTTCCAAAATTTGCTTAAGACACACTCAAAGATTTATCAAAAGGCGGTTCTACTAGGTGGCATCCATGCTAGAAACACCGCCTCATATGGCACTCTTGTACCAAAACATCCTTATTTTTGCAAAGATATAACAAGCTTGTTCGTCGGCAATAAGGCCAAAATAAGAGGCTTGCTTGTCAATTACATGATTTTCATCTTTCCATCAGGCAAAAAACCTAGGCAGATTCTCATTCTTGTGCCATCTGCCCTCTAGCATTCGCAGAAAAAACATTATCTTATGGTGATAACGTGTGTTTTTTTGCGTTCGTAGAAACAATATAAGTGAGTTAAAACAACAGCTTGGGTGCAAAGGATGGAAAACCTTTCCGACATACGGAAAAATAACCTTGTTTCCGCTGACACATCGGCGTTTAATGAAGGCATGGGAACCGGTATTGTAAATGACAATATCAACAGCCGTGCAGAATTAGACGCGCTGTTGGTAAGGGTTGGGCAGCATAAAGATAAAACTGCCTTCGCATCTTTGTTTTCTTACTTTGCACCACGATTAAAGTCTTTTCTGCTCCGTCTTGGAACAGATATGTCAACAGCTGAAGAGCTAGCACAAGAGGCGATGATCATGGTGTGGCGTAGGGCAGAGACCTTTGATCCTGCGCAAGCAGGGGCAAGCACCTGGATTTTTACAATCGCACGAAACAAGCGCATTGACCGCCTTCGTAAAGATGGCAGACCACTACCTGATTTGCTCGATCCGGCAATGATGCCAGACCAGCCAGAAACAGGCCTAGAGGCTGTGAATCGCGTAGAAGAAGAAGATAAATTACGTCAAGCAATGAAAAAATTGCCTGAAGAGCAAGCCAAAATGATCTTTGCTGCGTATTACGAAGAGAAGTCACATAGAGAGATATCTGAAGAGAGCGGCTTGCCGCTTGGCACAGTCAAGTCTCGCATAAGGTTAGCTTTGTCACGTTTACGGGCTAATTTGGATGAATTTGAAAGGTAGTGCTGGTTTCCATGAACGAGCAAAACAACACAGAAAAGGCCAAAAAAGATGAGGTCATTGGCGCGCTGTTGCTAGATTACGCAACAGGTGTGCTTGAAAGCCCACTTGAGATTTTGGTTGAAACACATATTAGCCTAAATACAGCAAGCGCACGTCAATTACGTATGTTGATGCAGCTTGGCGGTATTTTGCTTGAAGAATGTGAGCCTGTATCACTGTCTGAGGGCGCACTTGAAGCTGTGATGGCAGAGATTGACAAAGACGAAGCGGCGCAATCAGTCAATGCGACGCAAGATAATGTCATCGCATTCCCACCACAGTCACAATCTGGCAATCTATCTGTTCCCCATTTGCCACGTCCATTGGCAGACTATATTCCAGATTTATCATGCGATAAAAGCTGGCGCCGGATTTCAAAGGGCCTTAGCCAATGCCGTATTCAATTTGAAGGCACACAGGTTGAAGCCAATATCTATCGTATCGCCCCTGGCACATCTATCCCTGTTCACTCACATGAGGGCACAGAGGTAACATTAGTGCTATCAGGCGGATTTACAGACGAGACAGGTTCATTTGGACCTGGTGATATTGCCATCCAAGAGACAGGGGCAACACATCAACCTGTGGCTGATGATGATGGCGAATGTATCGTTTTCGCAATTAACGAAGGTAATATCAGACTAGCCAACCCGATTGGCCGTGTCTTAAGCTATCTCGTTAATTAAAGCGGCCATAAAATCACTGATAAAGACAAGCACGCAATCGCTGTGAGGATTGTGCGTAAACTGCGCATATAGTGCGGCCATTCGCCTGCTTTCATTATGCGCATATCATAAATCCAGCAAAGCATAAGGCCCGTGATAAGGCATATCACCGCACTTGTTGCTGGCACCATCAATGCCACCCAGCCAAGTAAGGCAGGCAGGATTGACCAGATAAATCGTGCTGAACGCGGGGTGCTATTTGTTAATTGTGCGCCCCAATGAAGTGCGCCAACAAATGACAAAATGATGGCACCATAGCCAATCAATAAGGCAGGCGCAGGCGCAAAAGGAAGCCGCAAATCCATTACAGTCGCCGCCGCAAGAAATAAAAATGGCACAAGTCCACCAAAGCCAAGAAAGCGTGCGGTAAGGATAGCCCTATCTGCGGCGGGAAGGCTTGTCGCCTCATCATTATGTGCTAGCGGCGTCTCACCCTCAGCCATTACTGCAATCCTTTCTGATATAACAGGGCCTCAATAGAGGCGAACATCTTATCTATCATAACATCAACACCGGCACGGTTCGGGTGCAATCCATCAGCTTGATTAAGCTGAGGGTCAAGGGCGACACCATCAAGGAAAAACGGGTAATAGACCACCTCATAACGCGCGGCAAGTGCCGGATAGATGGCATCAAATTCTTCTTGATAGGCGGCACCCATATTTGTGGGCGCAAGCATACCTGCAAGCAATGTCGGAATAGATTGGCGCTCAAGCTCAGCCAAGATATTATCCAAATTCTCAAATGACTGAGACGGCTCTAGCCCGCGCAACATATCATTACCACCAAGCGCGACCATCGCCACATCAGGCTCATCAAATAGCGCCCAATCCAAACGCGCCCACCCGCCTTTGGTCGTATCGCCAGAGACACCGGCATTAATCACCTGCACCGCACCTTGGCCATAGCGCGCATCAAGACGCATTTGCAACACATCTGTTAGGCCATCTCCTGGCCCAAGGCCGTATCCTGCGGTGAGACTATCACCCAACGCCAATAATTTCACCGGTTCACCTGCTGCTTGTTGGGCATTGGCAAAGGTGAACTGGAACAGCAAGGAAAACGTAATGATTATTGCGTGAATAGCAGTTTTAACTCTCATTTTATCCCTTATGGAACATTTATTATTTTACCGAAATCTGTTATGATCACACTGTCATAATTTTGCCGATAATCACCCTTAATAAGTAGGATGCCAGCCCTTATAATTCAAGCTATCCCTGCCTGAATATAACCTTGCCTGAAAATAACCTTACCTAACTATAACCCTGCATAAATAGTGATTGCTGTCATAAAAAGAGCGCACCTTTTACCACAAAGACCAAAGAGACGATATTTATCATGTCACAAACAAAGACAAATTCCTCAGTTATTTCCTTATCTGATTTATCGCTTCATCTTGGGGCAAATGATAAGATGACACATATCTTAAAAGCGATAAATGTCGATATTCCGCAAGGGCAGAAAGTAGCCATTCTTGGCCCATCAGGGGCAGGTAAAACAAGCTTGTTGATGATAATGGCTGGTCTGGAGCAAGCAAGCTCTGGCAATGTGACGATGGCAGGGCATGATATCACCTATATGGCAGAAGATGATTTGGCAGCTTTACGCCGTGATAATGTTGGCATTATTTTTCAGGCTTTCCGCCTTATTCCCTCGATGACAGCGTTACAGAATGTGGCTGTGCCGATGAATTTGGCAGGCAATAAAGATGCGGAAAGCATTGCTGCTGATATGCTTGAAAAAGTCGGTCTTGGTCACCGCCTATCACACCTGCCAGATCAGCTGTCAGGGGGCGAACAACAGCGTGTTGCCATTGCCAGAGCGATTGCCCCGCGCCCGCGTATCTTGCTTGCTGATGAGCCGACAGGCAATCTTGACAGTAAAACAGGCGCCCTGGTGATTGAAACCTTATTTGAAGCCACCAAATCAGTTGGGGCAGCCCTTATTCTTATCACCCATGATGTCAGCCTTGCCAAGCAATGTGAGCGCATTTTAACAATTGAAGATGGCAAGCTTGTCAAAGATGAGGCCCAATAATGACTATGGGTATGAATGAGGCATCTATTCACCAATCTGATCAGAGCTGGTCGTTAGCATGGCGCCTTGCCAAGCGTGAGATGAAGGGCAGCTTGTCAAAATTTCGCATTTTTTTATCAGCGCTTGTCCTTGGCGTTGCGGCTATTGGGGCGGTGGGGTCTGTTGCTGAATCCATGCGCACAGGCATTGGCGATAATGCCCGCACGCTACTTGGCGGTGATTTAGAAATCTCATCACGCCATATGGCGGTTGATGATACCATCTTTTCTGCCGCCCAAGAATTTGGCAAAATATCAAGCACCATTGAAATGCGTGCTATGTTACGCAACCCTAGCAACCAAGAACGCAAACTTGTCGAATTAAAGGCGGTTGACGATTTCTGGCCCTTAATTGGCACGCCAAAAATTGAAGGCCCTGCCTCTTTGGCAGAGGGTCTTGCGACAGGCTCTGTTCTCTTACAACCCTCATTAATGCGCTCTTTATCACTGGAAGTTGGTGATAAAGTCACCTTAGGTGAGGCTGAACTAATTGTGGCTGGCACCTTACTCTCTGAGCCAGATAGAACGGTTAATTTTGGTGGCTTTGGCCCCCGTGTTCTTGCATCTCAAGACACAGTTGCCCTTACAGGCCTTATCAAACCAGGCTCTTTTATCTCATTTCGCTCTAAGATATTGCTTGATGATCCTGTGCAAGCAGAAGCGGTGATTGCCCAATTATCTTCCCTCCTCAAAGACAGCCATGGCAGGATACGCGATGTCTCCTCAGCCGCCCCCGGCTTTGATAGCTTTATCACGCGCGCAGAAGCCTTTTTGATTCTTGTGGGTCTTACAGCCTTGCTGATTGGAGGCCTTGGGGTGGGAAGTGCCGTTCGTGCATGGCTAAATTCTCGCATGGGCGTTATTGCCACTTTGAAATGTTTGGGTGCGCCGTCACTTCTTATATATCGCATCTATCTTCTACAGATTATGGCGATCGCTGCGATTGGTGTTGCGATTGGTGTGACCATTGCGGCTATTGCCCCAGCGGCAACTGCCTCACTTCTTGCACAATATATCGCTGTGCCACCTGTTGTTGCACTCTATCCAAAGCCGCTTTTCATTGCAGGCGCCTTTGGTCTTTTAACAGCCTTTATTTTTACCCTTTTGCCACTGGCTCGTGCCAAAACTGTGCGTGCAAGCCAGCTATTCCGCGCTCTTATCACCCCACCAACAGGCCTTCCGCCTTTTGGTATTCTTTTGCGCATGATGCTTGCTGCCATAGCGCTAACCATTCTTGCACTATCAGCCACAGCAGATATGCGTCTTACATTTGGATTTATTGGCGGCGCGCTAGGGGCGCTATTATTGCTCGCCCTTTTAGGAGAGGGTGTTATGCGCTTGATGAAGCGCCTGCCAAGCCCCTCTTATGTGCCAGCGCGCCTTGCCCTTTCAGCCATCACCCGTCAAGGCTCTCCTTTGCGGGCGATTATCATTGCCTTTGGGCTTGGCTTATCTGTACTGGTGGCTGTGACCTTAACGCGTCATAACCTTGATGAGCAGATCACAAATCGTGTAGCAGATAAGGCCCCTGATTGGTTCTTTATTGATATTCAACCAGATCAAATTGACCGCTTTGGTACGATTGCCCTTTCAATAGATGGCATTACAGATATTCAAACAACTCCTATGCTTCGCGCACGTGTGGCAGGCCTAGCAGGTGTTGATGCCGCCGATATAGACGCACCAGAAGAGGTCTCATGGATCTTACGCGGCGATAGAGCCATCACATGGCAACAAGATATGCCACGCGGCACAAAGCTCATTGATGGCACATGGTGGGAGGATGATTATCAAGGCCCACCTGTTATTTCTATGGCCAAAGAGCCTTTTGACGAATTTGGCTTATCTTTAGGTGATACGGTTACATTAAATGTGCTTGGCCGCACAATCACAGCGACCATTGTGAATACAAGGGAAGTAGAGTGGGAGAGCTTTTCGATTAATTTTGTCTTCATCCTATCACCTGGTCTATTGGATAAAGCGCCTCATAGTTGGATTGCCACAAGTTATGCTGATGATGAGGCTGCAAGTGTTGAGATTGAAAAACAAGTCACAGATGCATTTCCCAACGTCTCTGCTATTTCTGTAAAAGAGGCGGTTGCGGCAGCGACTAATATTCTTGATTTACTAGGGGGGGCTATCCGCCTGACAGCTTTTGTCACCTTAATATCAGGCATTGCTGTCTTGGCAGGCACGGTGGCAAGCTCTGAGGCACAACGACTTTCAGATTCCATCATCCTAAAGGTGCTTGGCGCACGGCGCAAAGATATCCTAATGGCATGGGTGCTTGAATATGCGTTGCTTGGCCTGCTCACAGCTCTTTGCGCGTCTGTTATTGGCACAGCGGCATCTTGGGCATTGATATCAGGCTTTTTAAATGCCGAATTTACACCTGATATCTTTGTCATTGCCTCAACAGCCATATCAGGGGCGCTTGCCACCTGCTTGCTTGGCCTATTTGGGGCGTGGCGGTCTCTTGGCCACCGACCTGCACCACATTTGCGCGAATTGGCCTGATGTGGCTAGCTGACTTGCACCTTTGGGGATAATATTGCATAACCCTAGCACCCAAACACGGTGGTGCGGATAAACATAAGATAGGGCTTATCATGGCAGATACGCAAAAAATCAATAAAGTAGTGCTAGCCTACTCAGGCGGGCTTGATACATCTGTGATTTTGAAATGGTTGCAAGAAACTTATAATTGCGAAGTCATTACCTTTACCGCTGACTTAGGTCAGGGTGAAGATATTGAACCTGCCAGAGCGAAAGCAGAACTTCTTGGCATTAAGCAAATCTATATCGAAGATTTGCGCGAAGAATTTGTGCGTGATTATGTCTTCCCAATGTTCCGTGCCAATGCGCTCTATGAGGGACTTTATCTTTTGGGCACATCAATTGCGCGCCCTCTTATTGCCAAACGCCAGATTGAAATTGCACGCGAAGTTGGCGCAGATGCTGTCTCGCATGGTGCAACCGGTAAAGGCAATGATCAGGTGCGCTTTGAGCTAGGCTATTATGCGCTTAATCCAGACATCAAAGTCATTGCGCCATGGCGTGAATGGGATTTGGCATCACGCACAAAGCTTATCGCTTATGCCGAAGCGAATCAGATTCCTGTACCAAAAGATAAAAGAGGTGAGGCACCTTTCTCTGTTGATGCGAATTTGCTGCATATTTCTGCTGAAGGCAAAGTGCTTGAAGACCCATGGGTGGGGCCAGAAGAATATATCTTCTCGCGCACTGTCTCACCAGAAGATGCGCCAGATACGCCAACAGAAATCGAGGTTACATTCCATAATGGTGACCCTGTTGCGATTGATGGCAAGGCGCTTTCACCGGCTGATTTGCTTACCGAATTAAACCGTCTTGGCGGGATGAATGGCATTGGTCGTTTGGATTTGGTTGAAAACCGCTTTGTGGGCATGAAATCACGTGGTGTGTATGAGACACCAGGCGGAACCATCTTGCTAGAAGCACGCCGCGCGATTGAATCAATCACGCTTGATAGAGGCGCAGCGCATCTCAAAGATGAGCTGATGCCACGTTATGCAGAGCTGGTTTATAATGGATTCTGGTTTAGCCCAGAGCGTGAAATGCTCCAAGCTGCTATTGATGCCAGCCAACCAGTGGTCAATGGCACAGTGCGCTTGAAACTCTATAAGGGCAATGTGATTGTAACAGGTCGCCAGTCGCCAAATTCTCTTTATTCAGAAGATTTGGTGACCTTTGAAGAAGGTCAGGGCGATTATGATCATAATGACGCACATGGCTTTATTCGCCTGCAAGCACTGCGCTTGCGCGTGCGTGAAATGGCACGTCGTAAGACAAATAGCTAAAATGCTTTATGTGAAAGCGGCATAAGCCACATATCGCAAAAAGAGGTAAGAGGCGATTAGCGCCTCTTACTCATCACTACAGACGGGCCCTGTTGTGCCGTCTAGATTATTTTCCTTTAACATAACACCGCCACCAATTGACCAGCTATAGCCTGTTTCACGCAGACCTGTTGGACAAGAACGCGGCATGACAATGCTGTAGGAATTTGACATATTACTATGTTTGGCAAATTCTTGCGCACTGTCAGAAACACCAATTGCGATAAAGCCAAATACGCCTAATAAGACACTCATTATATTCCCCATAGGTAAGAGCAGTAATAACCATCCAAAATGGTCATATCGCTATGCTAATGTGATTAATTTTTTAATGCAAATTTCTGTCAAATTCTATCTGCGGATGATTATGTCTAGCTGCCAATAAAGGTGATTTTTAGGCACAAAAAAGCCCCAATTATGACAAGAGCTGCCAATTGGGGCTTTTTTATTACGATTGTGATAGCCCTATCATCAGGCTCTCATAGGCTATTAGCCTAGACGTGATGCCACATTTTCCCAATTGACAAGATTGTCAAAGAAATTGGTCAAATAGACAGGACGCTTATTGCGGAAATCAATATAGTAAGAATGCTCCCACACATCACAACCAAGAAGCGCTGTTTGACCAAAGCAAAGCGGGTTAACACCATTTTCAGTCTTTGTGACCTTAAGGCCCCCATCTGTATCTTTCACAAGCCAGCACCAGCCTGAACCAAATTGTGCAGCACCTGCGGCACAGAATTCATCTTTGAAGCTGTCAACAGAACCAAAGCTTTCTGTAATGGCTTTTTCAAGCTCAGATGGCATAGCATTGCCATCAGGGCCCATCATTTCCCAGAATTGAATATGGTTCCAATGTTGTGACGCATTGTTAAAGATACCATTTTGCGCGACACTGCCTGCTTGGTATGTGCCTGTGATGATATCTTCAAGAGATTTGCCTTCCCACTCTGTGCCAGCGATCAGCTTATTGCCATTATCAACATAGGCTTTGTGGTGTAGGTCGTGATGAAACTCAAGTGTTTCTTGGCTCATACCTTTTGCCGCTAGAGCATCATATGCATAAGGAAGGTCTGGAAGTTCAAACGCCATTATCGTCTCCTTTAGGTGTTTTATTTTGGATTGCCTTACCTGTCGTCATAATAATCATATAGACAGCAATCAAAAAACTGGTATTGGCTTTACGCCATGCGTTATTCTTTTAACAGATAAGGCAGAATTAGGGAATTCAAGATGTCAGATAAATTTCAACAAAATAGCACAGATAAAAATAAGACAGATGGCCCCTTAATTGAAGATTTTATGGGCCTGTCACCAGAAATCAGCGATACAGCCTTTATTGCCGCCTCTGCTGTGATATCTGGGGCTGTGCGTATTGGGGATGATTGCTCTATTTGGCATAATGTCACATTGCGCGGTGATGCGAATTATATCACTGTGGGAGATGGCACAAATATTCAAGATAATAGCTGTGTTCATATCGATTCGGCACAATATCCCACCATTATTGGCCGTCATGTCACCATTGGTCATAGCGCGATTATTCATGCCTGTACCTTGGGGGATTACAGCTTTGTTGGTATGGGCGCGATTGTCATGGATGGCGCAGTGGTTGAACAAGGTGCGATGGTGGCAGCCGGGGCGATGGTCACGCCGGGAAAGGTGGTTCCTACTGGCGAGCTATGGTCTGGCAGGCCGGCAAAAAAAATGCGTGACCTTACCGACAAAGAACAAGACGGGCTGAAAATTTCTGCCTTGCGTTATATTGAGTTTGGCAGAGCCTATCGCCTTGGCGAAGCAGGTGGTCCCTATCACTATTTCACGCCGCGCCCCCTGCCGCCTAAATAACAGCAAGACCACTATAGGCCAAGCGCGCACCAACAATTATCAAAAAGACCCCAAAGATACGGCGCAATAAAGCTTGATCAATCTTGGATGAAAAATGTGCGCCGAATTTTATCGTAATCATCGCTACGCCTGCAATGACCAATACAGCCGGCCACCACACAAACCCTGTCGCAAAAGACAAATCAGGTGCCGCGCCATAGCCGACAATCATAAAACTTATCATAGCAGGGATAGAAATCACCAACCCCATAAGGGCAGAGCTGCCAACCGCACGGCGCATATCCCACCCACAAGATACCAGCGTTGGCACCGTCAAAGAGCCGCCGCCTATCCCAACCAATGCGGAAATAATGCCGATAGCACTGCCCAAAATGGCACGCCCCCCGATTGCCGGCAAACCGTCACGCAACACGATCACGCGTACTAAAAATGACAGGCCAATCAACACCGTCAAAACACCAAAAATCGTCTTTAGCGCGGAATTATCAAGCCCATAGACCAAACCAGCCCCGGCAAGCGCACCCAGAAACAAAAAAGGAGCAAGACGCGCAACAACAGTCCTATCAACATTGCCAAGCCTATAATGCGCCCGCGCAGAAATCACTGATGTTGGCACAATAATCGCAAGAGATGAGCCAACAGCAATATGCATTGGCATCGTGGTTATAATCCCGCTTGTCTCAAACAAAAAAGCCAAAATTGGGACAATAACAATGCCGCCACCAACGCCAAGCAAACCAGCTAAAAACCCTGAAAGCATACCTGTAAAAATAAGAGGTACTAAAAGAGGAAGAATTTGGTCAAAAATACCC
Source organism: Alphaproteobacteria bacterium (assembly GCA_011525265.1). Taxonomy (GTDB): domain Bacteria; phylum Pseudomonadota; class Alphaproteobacteria; order Puniceispirillales; family Puniceispirillaceae; genus UBA685. The sequence goes on from WTHV01000060.1 coordinate 15,684, forward strand.
ATCTTAAATATCCCTTTTTACTTGTCTCAACCAAGACAGCGTGTCATGAGAGTTATAGTTATACAGTTCATTAAATAATGACAGTCAAAACTGTTTCCTCACTAATGGCTGATTTGTACGATAAGAGAGATGCCGCTATGGATTTATTAAAGCTTGTAAAAGATAAGTCACTTGTAAAAACAGATGCCTATGTCAATGGCACCTTTGTCAAAGCCCCATCAGGTAAAACATTTGACGTCACCAACCCTGTCAATGGCGCGGTCATTGCACAGGTTGCTGATTGCGGTGCTGATGTCATGACACAAGCGATTGATGCCGCAAATGCCGCACAGCCTGCATGGGCCGCAAAGACCGCAAAAGAGCGCGCCTCTATCCTGCGTAAATGGTATGATCTCTGCATGGAAAATGCTGATGATTTGGCTATTATCCTGACAGCCGAAATGGGCAAGCCGCTTGCAGAAGCCAAAGGCGAGATTGCCTATGGCTCGAGCTTTATTGAGTGGTTCGCCGAACAGGCAAAACGAATCCAAGGTGAAGTGCTTGAAAGCCCTTTTGCTGATAAAAAATTCCTGACATTACGCCAGCCTGTTGGCGTC
>WTHV01000053.1 GCA_011525265.1 Alphaproteobacteria bacterium
CATTATAGGCGGCGACACAGGCCGCCCCCAAACGCTGCAAGAAGATTGTTTCAAGGTCGACAAGAGCTGTGAATTTGCCTGTGACATAAAAAAGTGGCTCGCCTGCACCGACCCATGCACCTTCTTTGTGAAGCCATTCAATATCAAATGCTTCACCACGCTCACGCCCCATTTCTTGCAGCCACTCTGTTGCCAAGCGCGGTGCCAAAGTAACCGGACGGCGCATAAAAATGGCATAGGTCACCACCGCATCACCATTATGGCGCACGATTTGCTTCGTCAGATTAAAATAGCTGTCAGTCAGGTGAGGCTGATCCTCACTTGATGGCCCTTTTGAGGCTTGCTTTGGTCTCATTTCAACCCTCTAATTAGCCTGCCTTTGAGAATTGCTTTTGGCTATCACGGCGCTTTTTCATCAAATCAGCAATGAGGAATGATAATTCTAGTGACTGTGCGGCATTTAGACGAGGGTCACAATGTGTATGATATCTGTCACCAAGGCTTGCTTCGGTCACTTCGACCACACCACCAAGGCATTCTGTCACATTCTGGCCTGTCATCTCAAAATGAACGCCACCAGGATAAGTGCCAAAGGCATCATGCACATCAAAAAAGCCTGACACTTCTTTCATCACATCATCAACGCGGCGTGTTTTATAGCCTGTTGAGGCTTTGACTGTATTGCCATGCATCGGGTCAGAACACCACACAACATTTGCGCCATGTTCTTTAACAGCTTTCACCAAAGGCGGCAGTTTTTCTGTGACAATATCAGCGCCCATACGTGCAATCAGCGTCAAACGGCCAGGGATATTATCTGGGTTCAGCTTGTCAATCAAACGACGCAGATCATCTGTATCCATAGATGGGCCACATTTCAGGCCAATCGGATTTTTGATGCCGCTCATATATTCCACATGCGCACCATCAAATTGTCGTGTTCTATCACCAATCCAGACCATGTGGGCTGAGGTTGTAAACCAGCCTTTTTCATCTGTGATGGTATCTTGGCGCGTCAGATTTTCTTCATAATTCAAAAGCAAGGCTTCATGGCTTGTGAAAAAATCAGTCTCTGCCATAGGCGAGGCTGTTTTGCTGTTGATACCGCACGCTTCCATAAAGGCAAGGCTCTCATCAATGCGAGAGGCAAGCGCTTCAAAACGTTCTGCTTGCTTTGTGTCGGTGATATAATCTGTCGTCCATTTATGCACCTGATTTAGATCGGCCATACCACCGCTTGAAAAAGCACGAAGCAAATTCAGTGTTGAGGCTGATTGCTCATAGACTTGCAAGAGACGGTGCGGGTCTGGAATACGACTTGCTTTATCAAATTCAATCCCATTGACCATATCACCACGATAAGATGGCAACTCAATACCGCCAACAGTTTCCATATCAGATGAGCGCGGCTTCGCAAATTGCCCTGCCATACGGCCAACCTTAACAATAGGCATAGAGGCACCAAATGTTAGGACAACAGCCATCTGCAAGAACACTTTGAAGCTATCGCGGATGTTATTGGCAGAGAATTCTGCGAAAGATTCCGCACAATCTCCCCCTTGCAACAAAAAGGCCTCACCATTGGCAACCCTGCCCAATTGTTCACGCAAACGCTGAACCTCACCTGCAAATACAAGAGGCGGCTTTTTAGACAAACCCTCTTCGACGGCCTTCACCGCATCTTTATCAGGATAATCTGGCACCTGAAGGATAGGATAGTCTCTCCAGCTTGATGGGTTCCAACTCATAGCGTTACCTTTTTCACTTTGATCACGAGGCGGTTTCATTAGACCCACACCATAGACCAAAAGAACATGGTTTTAAAGCAAATCCTTAAAAGATTCGCTAAGCTTTTGGGCTCCGCATTGTCACGAATTCTTCTGCGGCAGTGGGGTGAATACCGACAACCGCATCAAAATCAGCTTTCGTTGCCCCCATTTTGACCGCAATGGCAATTCCTTGCATGATTTCAGCACTATCAGGCCCCACCATATGCACACCTTTTACAAGGTCTGTCTTTTTATCAACGATAAGCTTCATATAGGTCTGTTCTTGACGCCCTGATAAGGTATTTCGCATGGCACGGAACCGACTTTCGAAAATGGTCACATCACCGTGTTTGCGCGCCTCTGCCTCATTTAAGCCAACTGAGGCGATTTGCGGCGTACAAAAGACAGCTGAAGCAATGGTATCATGGCTCATAATACGGGGATTATTGCCAAAAAGCGTATCGGCCAATGCATGACCCTCACCAATTGCAACAGGGGTCAAATTCACCCTATCTGTAACGTCCCCCACCGCATAGATAGATTTCACTGAGGTTTGAGATTGCTCATCCACCATGACCGCGCCATTTGGTGCCATTTTGACGCCCACATCTTCAAGACCAAGGCCAGCGACTTTTGGCTTACGGCCCGTGGCGCCCATCACCACATCAACGCTTAATGCCTTGCCATCAGCAAATGTGACAAGCTTTTGTGCGCCTTTTGCCTTCACAGATGAAATTTCTGTATTTGGGTGCAGGATAATGCCTCTATCAGCAAGGGCTTGCGTGACATGATGGCGTACATCCTCATCAAAGCCGCGCAATGGTAAATCAGCACGATAGACAAGATGTACCTGTGTGCCGAGCGCATTCAAAAGGCTTGCAAATTCAAGAGCGATATAGCCAGCACCTTGAATAAGGATGCTTTGTGGACGCTCTTTTAAATCAAGCACCTCATTTGAGGTAATGGCATTCTCTTTCAGCCCGTCAATTTCAGGCAGGAACGGCCAGCCACCAACCGCAAGCAAGATACGCTCAGCTGTGTAGCTTTGATCACCAACACGCACCTCATGAGGGCCAGCAACAACCCCTTGCCCTTCAATTAAGGTGACACCGGCGTTTTTCAGTAATGTGCGATAAATACCCTCCAGCCTGTCAATTTCCTTATCCTTGGCGGCAATAAGTTTAGACCAATCATGGCTTGCGCCTTGGATATCCCAGCCAAATCCTGCGGCATCTTCAAATTCAGTGGCAAAAGCGGCACCATAGACCAGTAATTTCTTTGGCACACAGCCTCTGATAACACAGGTGCCGCCAGGGCGTGATTCTTCTATCACAGCAACCCTTGCCCCATGAGAGGCCGAAATACGCGCCGCGCGTACACCACCAGAACCTGCTCCAATGACAATCATGTCAAAATCATAATCTTGTGTCTGTTTATACGCCATTGCCTCTTGCCCTTTATCGCTCTCAGTGGTGATGCGTGCCATCCTTCAACAGATAAGAAGAGTTATGGCAAATGTCGAGGGCAGAGTGGTAAAAATCACATTTGTCTGCCTTTTGCCCTCTAGGGGGCAATCAGCGATAATGTATCGTCTTGGATATTCGGCATTGTTGCCCTAACACCTTCAAGAACACATAACACCAATGTTTCAAAATTTTGCAAATAGGCTGATAGGCGCACAGCGTCAAACCCTGTCATATCAAGCAGATGATACAGCGTAATCGATGCTTTGCCAGAACAGACACCAAATGTATCCATGCTTGTGGCATGGCAATCTTCTATCAATAGCATAGACATAAAACTGGCCATTAACGGGCCACTGCCGTCTCTTGCAAAACTAGCATTCACAAGAAGCTTATCTTGTGTTTTCGTTTGCTCTAGCTTGATGATAACCGTGTCACATTGGCCCTTATATAACCACACATGAGGGGCATAAAATTGCAGTCTATCTGAACCTAATTCTTGTGATAAATGGTTTAATATAGCAGTCATATGCCCCCCTTTTTGGTGTTTCAATGCCATTATGCGCTCTATTAAAAAAGAAGAAGGAGACAATTCATAGTTATGCTGTTGTAGAAGTCTTATGTTTCAAAATAAGACCATCTGTATTATCACAACAAAGAGGCCATTTGCGCTTTGTAAAACTGCGCTTATGATGAAGCTGAAGATTATAAGAGACGCACCGCATCTAACTTATGGATGATTATGATGACTGATATGTTCATTCTTTCTGCAAAACGAAGCGCCATCGGCACATTTGGTGGCGCCTTAGCACAAACGCCAGCACAGCACTTATTGACTAGCGTCATGAAAGAATCCATTGCCCAAAGCGGTATTGATGCGGAAAAAATCACCTCATCTGTTCTCGGTAATGTGATACATACCGCCTCTGAGGACCCTTACCTATCACGGCTTTGTGCTGTTTCTGCTGGCCTGCCACATCATAGCACCGCTTATGCGGTTAATCGTCTTTGTGGCTCTGGGCTTCATGCGATTATTCAAACTGTGATTGCCGGCAAGATGGGTGATATATCTGCTGGCCTTGCAAGCGGGGTTGAAGTTATGAGCCGCGCGCCGCACATTGCCCCTGCCATGCGCTTTGGGCACAAGATGGGCGATACCACCTTTGTTGATATGCTTCTTGGCCCTCTCACCGACCCTTTTGGTCATGGGCATATGGGGATAACTGCAGAGAATGTGGCAAAAGCCTATGATATCTCGCGCGAAGCACAAGATGCTTTTGCCGTGCAGTCACATAACCGCGCAGCAAATGCCATCGATAAGGGCTATTTCACAGAACAAATTGTACCAATTGAGGCAGTTGCCGGCCGCAAAACCGTTCTTTTTGACCAAGATGAGCATTTACGCCGTGATGCAAGTCTTGAAGGTATGGCGCAGCTTCGTGCGGTCTTCCAAAAAGACGGCTCTGTCACCGCAGGTAATGCCTCTGGCATAAATGATGGTGCGGCCTCGCTTGTCATTGCCAATGAAGCCATCGCAAAGACTGCCTCCCCTCTTGCGCGCATTGTCTCTTATGGGCATGGCGGCCTTAACCCTGCCATTATGGGTATGGGCTCTGTTAGTGCCTCTCGCCGAGCATTAGAA
>WTHV01000214.1:0-1272 GCA_011525265.1 Alphaproteobacteria bacterium
TCCTTGGGAACACCGTCCCAATCAAGGTCATATACATTCTCAACACCTTGAATAAACATCGCTAGACGCTCAAGCCCATAGGTCAATTCAAGCGGAACAGGATCACATTCAATACCACCCACCTGTTGGAAATAGGTAAATTGCGAGATTTCCATCCCATCACACCAAATCTCCCAACCAAGACCCCATGCGCCCAAGGTTGGCGATTCCCAATCATCTTCGACAAAGCGGATATCATGGGCATGAACATCAAGGCCAATCGCTTCTAATGAGCCAAGATATAAAGCTTGGGCATCTGGCGGCGATGGTTTCATGATGGTTTGGAATTGGTAATAATGCTGTAAGCGATTTGGATTTTCCCCATAGCGCCCATCTGTTGGCCGGCGTGAGGGTTGCACATAAGCTGCGTTCCAATGAAAATCTGGCCCAAGCGCGCGCAATGTCGTCGCAGGGTGAAATGTCCCTGCGCCCACTTCCATATCATAGGGCTGAAGAATCACACAGCCTTGGTCAGCCCAATAACGCTGTAAATTCAAGATAATTGATTGAAAATCTGTGCGAATGGCCATGACGATAATCCAACGGTCAAGAGGCAAAAAATAACTGACGCCACACTAGCCCAGATAAGGGGGGTGAATCAATGTTTAACCGCGCTTAAATTATGCGCTGTTCTCGCATTTATGTTCGCTTTGATTGGCGGCCTGATACCATTTACCGCAATCTGGACATTCGACCATATCCACAGATGCCGCACCGGCATCATCACTGCCTCTGCCTGATGATTGTGATTCCCTGATTTTCTTTTGTGTTTCAAGAAATTTAAACACCTGCCATACGACAAATAAAATGATCGCAAGACCTAAAATTTTCCCAATTGACAACATAATCGTAAAAGACCCTCTAACTCTATGCGTGCAAATTTATTTCCATCGGCGCCTATAGACCAAGGCGAGACCACCAAAAGCGTTCTTCGGCTGTATCAATAAGCTGATAGGCTATCTTGCCCATAATGGCGCTATTTTGTGAACCAGATAATGCGTTTACAAGCGAAAAACCTGATTTCGCTGACACAGAAACGGTACGGAAATCAGCACCAAATTTTTGTGCTAGCACATTATGCATCGTCCCAATTTGATCAATAAGCCCTAATTCAAGCGCGGTATTCCCTGCCCAAAATGCGCCATTAAACAACTCATCCTCTGGCGCATTTAGCCTGCCGCCGCGACGCGATTTCACATAATGTTTAAATTGTTCATGCAAATTTTCTTGCAA
>WTHV01000214.1:1372-4851 GCA_011525265.1 Alphaproteobacteria bacterium
TTGACGCACCCTATCAGCGATAAGCTGTGATTGCACAGGCGAGCCACCTGGCGAATTAATCACAAGCGCCACAGCCTTTACCCCTGATATGCCAAAGGCCTTTTTCAATTGCGGCTCTAATGTTTCAAGGTTGAGTGATTTGCGCACACCGCCTGTTGATGGCGCGATGACACCTTTGAGGCGCACAACCGCTATCACCGCCTTGCCAGAGCGCCAGAAGAACAGCTTTGAGAAAATTTTACCAATCATGGTGCTTATGCCTTTATCCTACCTATCTCTGCCAGTTTCAAGCTGGGCTAATTGCCCTGCCCCTTCGCCAGAGAGTATCTGTGTTGCTTGTGCTGTTAATGCCCCATCAGGATGATGAAGCACAAGTCCATCTGCCAATAAAAAGGGCCCATTATGGCTTTTTTGTGCCGTTATAATTACACGAATGGCTGGACTTGATTTATAAGGGTATATGGGTTGCAAGCTAATGCCACCTGCGCCTTTTTCGCGTAAGGTGACAATCACATCATCTGCCCTATCTGCGCGCAATATCATCACAAGGCGCCCTTTTGGCTTTAATGCCCAAAGTGCGGCTGATACCCAATCATCAAGCACAGCCTCATCCCCATGATGGGCAAGAGCGCGCCGCTGATTGCGTGAGCGTGTGCCAGACGGGTGATGAAAGGGCGGGTTTGATAATACGCAATCAAAGCTGTCTTTCATCAATTCTGGTAAGTCTGTGATATCACCCTCATGAGCGCGGATGAAATCTTGCCGATCATTGAGCATGATATTATGGCGCAAACACGCAACCATATCAGCCTCTTTTTCAATGGCGGTAATATGGCTTTGGGGTAGGAAATGTGACAAAGCAAGGCTGACAGCGCCTGCGCCTGCGCCAAATTCTGCAATTCTTGTGCCATAATGCGCCCCAATACTAGCGGCAAGCACAATGGCATCTGTGCCAAAACGATAGCCTTTTTTTGGCTGATAAAGGTGATAACGCCGATTTAAGATACCATCACAAGACAGCGATAAATCAGGCAAGGGTGGCAGCGACGTATGAAGCGGTTTAATCGTCATAATACTCATCCACATCTTGCAATAATCTTTTTGCCACACCTTCAAAATCATTGGGCACCATCAAGCGGCGCGGAAATGCACCAATCCCTGCCTCTAGCGCAGAGATATGCTCATCAAACACCATGAAGGGAATATCATCACTCCCCAAAAGAGACTTCAGATAGGTCAAGCGTGCTAAATTTGTGGTCTTCACAAGGCAAATCATGGCGCTAGTATCGCGCAATTCACCGATCTTGCCAACTCGCAATCGCGCTAGGGGGGCGTCTTTGTCGCCCGCCATGTGATAAAGCGGACTCTTGCTGTAATCAATACTTGTCAGCTTTGGCTGTCTGTCCTATCTAAGAGGGCATCAAATAGGGTTTAAAAGCAGGCTATGACAACAGAAAAACGCCCCACAATTGAAGCCTTAACAGCGCTTCTAGCGGATGATATGACACAAGTGAATCAAGTCATCTTGGATCGCATGGGATCTGATGTGCCAATGATCCCGCAATTAGCCAATCATCTGATTGCGGCAGGCGGCAAAAGAATGCGTCCGCTTTTATGTCTAGCAGGTGCCTATGCCCATCTTGGCAAGCAAACCATCACAGATAGCCGTGTGTTGCTTTTGTCGGCGGCAGTCGAATTTATCCATAATGCGACCTTGCTTCATGATGATGTCATTGATGAGAGCGATAAAAGGCGCGGGCGTGATACGGCCAATGCCTTGTGGGGCAATGAAGCCTCTGTGCTTGTCGGGGATTTCCTGTTTGCACGCGCGTTCGAGCTGATGGTTGAGACAGATGATATTGGTGTTCTTGGTATGCTATCATCTGCCTCAGCACGTATTACTGAGGGCGAGGTCAAGCAGATGACCATGGCTGGCAAGCCAGATAGCCCTTTGCAAGATTACCTTGATGTGATTACAGGCAAAACAGCTATTTTATTTGCCGCCGCTATATCCTCAGGCGCACGTGTTGTTGGCGCTGATGCGAAGCTTGTTGACGCACTACACAATTATGGGCTTGCGCTTGGCATGGCATTTCAGATTGTTGATGATGCGCTTGATTACCGATCTGATCTTGCCGAAATGGGCAAGAATAGCGGTGATGATTTCATGGATGGCAAAATCACCATGCCTGTGATTTATGCCTTTGAAGATGGCACAGAAGAAGAGCGTGCTTTTTGGATGCGCACGATTGGTGAAGGGGTGATTGAAGAGGGTGATTTTGAAAAAGCTGTCACCTTGCTTGAAAGCCATAAGGCCATTGACCGTGCCCTGTCATCAGCGCGTACCTATGCCGAAGATGCGATCAGCTCTCTTGAGGCCATTTCAGATGATGTCTTGAAAAGCGCGCTGACAGATGCCGCTTATTATACGGTGGCACGCACGCTGTAACAGCTAATCACACCCCTTGATTAAATCTGCGATTTCCTGTGCGCGTGCGCCGACTTGGCCTGCCCATTTGCTTTGCAAGGCCTCTTGTGCGGCGGTTGTGAAATCTTGTTTTTGCAAGGCGGCCTTCAGCTTGACAAATTGGCTTAAACGCGGCCCGCCAAGATTATAGGCAAGTGAGGTCAGCGCCGCTTGCCGCTTCACAGAATAGTCACGCCATTGCGGAAGCCATATATCCAAAATACCCTCAGCTATCTGGAAATCTGTCTCAAAGAGCAGATTTATTTCATCAACGCTAAGGCCTCTATCGGTCAGGTTGCGCCCAACGCCAATTGTCACCTTGCCAACCGTATCAACATAAGGATGCGTGCGCACCCCCTCATGATGGCGGATAAGCTGTGATGTAAAGGCGCGATAATGGCCTTATCCGCATCTTGGAGGCTGACATCTTGACGAAAGGGTGTGCCGCTTAGCACCTGTACAAGACGTCCCACACCATTAAACAGAACAGAACGATTTAGCCGCGCGCGCCATGCGCCCCAGCTCTCCCCCTCTTCTCGTGGCAACCATCTAGCACCAGCGCGCCGCATCATTGCCGTCCCCCCAATAAGGTCGTGCATAAGACGCAGCTCTTCTTCCATCTGGCGCCAAGAATGGCCAGGTGTTGCAATCATATCCTGCATGAAATCTCTTTTATCCTGTGTTATGTAGCGCGCTATAAGCGCATTTCGTGACTGGTCACTTGCGTGCCAGATAGCAATGATGTGATGGCCCAAATTGCCGCATCAAGCCTATCGGGTGACTGGCCTGTTTTTTGTTGTGGTGTGAAACTCACCATTTGCGCCACAAGCTTTGGCATATCTGCCCCATGACTGACCTCACCTCTGGCATAGGCGGCGGCAACTGGTTCTGCACGCATGGCTTTTGACTTTACCGCTCGCACCTGACGCAGTGGCAAAGATGGCCCATTATGACGAAGAAGATGCGAGACCAAATCACCACCTTGATTCACCTCGACAACCACACAATCCGC
>WTHV01000025.1 GCA_011525265.1 Alphaproteobacteria bacterium
GTCTCAGCCTGTTGCACTGTTGGGGCAGCCTGCACAGCATTGGTGCGCACTTCACCAAGACCGCTATCACCGAGCTCTGCGATATAGGGCTGTTTTTTCAAAGCAGCTTGCGCAACGCTAAAGGCTGTCTTGCCTCTATCTTGGACATCTATCACAAGGCGATGACCACCAGAGTTGCGCGGCGGCAATATAAAGGCACGCACAGGTGCAGAGGGGCCAGACATCTCAAAAACAAGACGCCCTGTCTCAGCATTTGGTCTGCCATAACGATATGATTTCACCCCTTGTTGGTTAAGATCACCAATGGGTAAAAGCTGTCCAGCATCCCAATCAGCACCCGCAACATCAAGGACAACACGATAAGGGCTATCAAGTAAAAAGAGGGTTGCATCAATGGGCTGTGCCATCTCAATCACAAGGCGGGTGGCTGGCACATCACCCACCATCACGCTGCCTGTTCTGATAGCAGTGAAAGCATTGCTGCCATCGGCAAGCACAGGACGCGCATAAGATGCCATAACAGCAATGTTAAAACATAAAAGCCCTAGGAAGAGGTGAGAGAAAATGGGGCGTAAAAAAATGCTTCTTCGCGGCATAAACGCCCTTAGAAATGCTATTATTCTCATCTTCTAACCATCTGTTTGTTATGCCAAATTCTGGTAAACTACCAAATCTCTATCATTATGCGAGGCCAATCATAACCCAAGCGGTACAGGTAGGCTAGCCACAATGGCATCATCTTTTGATACTCTTGCATGAAGATTTATAAAAAGCTTGCTGAATACCTCTGGAAAAGGCTACTATCAAATTACAGATTTATAGCCCATCTTGTGGGTGTTCGCACAAAATCACAGGCAAGCACCATAAGATAGGCTCTAAAACATTAAAGTGAGCAAGCCCCGTCATAAATTTGGGTCTCAGCACTTTAAGAAATTGGTTAGATGAAAAAGGCATGGTGCCTTGCTAGACGCCAAAAGGGCGCAGCCACCATGCTGGCACAAGATTTTTGAGTAAGGGGTTAGCTTTAATGCTTACCACAACAAGTCACAGACGAGAGATACAAAGCGCACCGCCACGCGATGCGTTTTTATTTGTGCGATCGCGACAATCCCAAAATGAGAGCCCATCAACTTCGTTGACACGACTTAGATCATCACACGCCTCTTTGCGCAGTGTGAGAGATCATTTGGGATTAGTTTTACATGACAAAAAAATTACTTATCGACGCGCATCAGCCCGAAGAAACACGCATTGCGCTACTCAACAATAACCGTATTGAAGAGTTTGACTACGAGAACAGCTTTCAAAGGCAATTAAAAGGCAATGTTTATTTAGCGCGTGTGACACGTGTTGAGCCTTCACTGCAGGCCGCCTTTGTGGAATATGGCGGCAATCGCCAAGGCTTTCTGGCTTTCAGTGAAATCCACCCTGATTATTATCGCATCCCTGTTGAAGACAGAGAAGAGATCGAAGCCGAAGAAGCCGAAAGCAACGCCGCAGAAGGTGATGAGGCTGATGAGGGTGAAGCCTCAGAGGGTGATGATAACAACTCTGCCAATCAGGGCCCTGAGACGTTAGGCGGCGAAGATGAGGTTGACCAGCCACGTCGCTCGCACCGTGCCTTTGCAAAGCGTTATAAAATCCAAGAAGTGATTGCACGCAAGCAAATTTTGCTTATCCAAGTCGTCAAAGAAGAGCGCGGCAATAAGGGCGCCGCTTTGACCACCTATCTGTCTCTAGCAGGTCGTTATTGTGTATTGATGCCAAACGCCAATCGTGGTGGCGGTGTCTCGCGCAAAATCGTCAATTCTGCTGATCGCAAACGCCTAAAAGCCATCATTGAAGGGCTAGAGGTGCCAACAGGCATGGCCATTATCGCCCGCACAGCAGGGGCAAAGCGCACCAAAACAGAAATTAAGCGCGACTATTCTTATCTGGCAAAATTATGGGATGATATCCGCACAAAAACACTTGAATCAGAAGCACCAAGCCTCATTCATGAGGAAGGCGCGCTTGTGAAAAAAGCGGTGCGTGATATCTATACCAATGATATTGATGAGGTCATTGTTGAAGGCGAAGAAGCCTATAAGCAGGCCAAAGCGCAGATGAAGATGCTTATCCCATCTCACGCCAAAAAAGTTGTGAAATATGAAGAGCAACCACATCTGTTCCAAAGCTATGGCATCGAAGAACAGCTTGATACAGTCTATAATAATGAAGTGACGTTGAAATCTGGTGGCTATCTTGTCCTCAACCAGACAGAGGCGTTGGTCGCTGTTGATGTGAACTCTGGCAAGGCAACCAAAGAGCGTAATATCGAGGAAACAGCGCTTAAAACAAATCTAGAAGCCGCTGAAGAAGTCGGGCGCCAACTAAAATTGCGTGACCTCTCAGGCCTGATTGTGATTGATTTCATTGATATGGAAGAAAACCGCAATCAGCACGCTGTCGAACGACGCCTCAAAGATGCTGTGCGCAATGACCGCGCGCGTATCCAAGTTGGCAATATCAGCCATTTTGGATTACTTGAAATGTCACGCCAACGTCTGCGCCCCTCTTTGGTGGAGACTGTTAGCCAAGCTTGTCCTCATTGTGAGGGAACAGGGCGTGTACGCTCTGTCCATTCTTCTGGCTTGCAAATGTTGCGTATTATTGAACAAGAAGCCGCCTCACATAATGAGCGCACGCTTGAAATCACTATGAATAGTGAGATTGCGATTTATATCCTCAATCACAAGCGCGCCTCTTTGTCTGAAATTGAAGCTCTTTATAATATCACTATTATTATCGAGGCAGACAGACATTTGGCCGCATTGGATTATAGCTTGAATAATCAGCAGAAAACAGCTGGTCAAAAACAAGATGGCAACAAACAGCCAAACAACCAGCGCAATCATAAAAACAAAAATAATCAGAACGCGCAAAATAGCCAAAAGCAACCAGCGCAAGATAACACAGCCTCTCAATCACCTGGCGATAGCGAGGATGAAAAAGAAGATGGTGGCAAGCGTCGTCGCCGTGGCAGACGTGGTGGCAGACGCCGTAAAAAACGTAACCAAGATGGTGATGAGGCACAACAATCACCTATGGTGCAAAATGATAATGCCAATGCAGCCCCGCCATCTGAGTCAGATAATGCTTCTGATAATACTCAAGATAATGCGGCCGCAAATGACACAGCAGACGGCGCGACAAAGCCAAAACGCCGCAGATCACGCCGACGTGGCAGAGGCCAGAAACAAGAGGCTGTCGCACAAGAGGTTGGCAAACAAGAAGCACCGCAAGCTAAAACAGCACCAAATGATACATCAAAAGGTGAAACATCAGACGACAAGCCATCACAAGAGGTGAAGGAAAAAGCACCTGCCGCTAAGGCGACTAAGGCAAAGAAGAAATCTGCCAAAAAAGCCGCTAAAAAAGCCAAAGCCAAGAGTGAACCAGCCTCAGATAATGCGGATGATGGTGACAGCGCGCCTGTTGCGAAAAAAGCTGTCAAAAAAGCAGCGAAGAAGGCCGCAAAGAAAGCAGCAAAGAAAGCGGCAGGAAAAAAGGCCGAGAAAAAAGCCGCTGATAGCACAAATGCCTCATCTGACATAAGTGATGCAAGAGCGCCTGTCTCTTCAACACCAGCTGATGTGGTCGAAGTTGGCAGTACTGATGCCCCAAAGAAAGCCAAAAAAGGCTGGTGGTCACGCTAGACGCCTTGGGCAGATAATAGATAATAAAAAAGGCGCCATGCTTATTGCAGGCGCCTTTTTTATTGTGCTTATCTTATCTTCTAAGCACTTGTTTTTAAGGCTAATTCTTGTGCCACAAACTGATTAATGCGCTTTACAGCCTCATGCATATCACTTGTTGAGCCAGCAAAAGAGAGCCGCAAATGCTTGTGCCCCTCTTGAGGGTCAAAATCCACTCCAGATGTAACCGCTACCCCTGCTTTGGCAAGCAAATCATCGGCAAGCTTTAGGCTGTCATCTGATAGGGCTGTAATATCGGCATAGAGATAAAATGCGCCATCACAAGGGGCGTGATCACCTAGAAATTCAGGCGCAAGACCGGAAAGCAAAATATCACGATTTTCACGATAACGCCTGACATTCTCATCAAGTTCATCTTGCGCTTCGAACGCTTTAATCGCGCCAATCTGATTTGGGGTCGGTGCTGAGATATACAAGCTTTCAATACATTTCTGCATAGGGCCTTGCAAATCGTCTGGCATCAACATCCATCCAAGACGCCAACCAGTCATAGAAAAATATTTCGAAAAGCCAGAGACGATAATCGCACTCTTGCTGTGATGGGCGGCGGTGCTTGTTGGCTTATCAAAGCTAAGACCATGATAAATCTCATCAGAGATAAGGCGCACACCGCGTGCCTCACACCATGCACAAATCTCTTGTAATTCGGCATCTGATAAAACCACGCCAGTGGGGTTATGAGGGCTTGCAACAATCAGCCCATCAGGCAATTCGTCCCATTTATCCATCTCTTCAAGTGATGGCATCCAACTCTCAGCAGAGCGCGCTGGCAAAGCAACAGGCTCAATCCCCATCGCCAGCATCAAATTGCGATAAGCAGGATAGCCAGGCGTTGGCAAAGCGACCCTATCGCCTTCGTCAAAAGCAGCCATAAAGGCAATCGCAAAGGCGGTTGATGAGCCAACTGTTACAGCAAAACGCTCTGCATCTGCTTCATAAGAATAGGTTTTGTGGTAGTGACTGGCAATCGCCTCTCGCAATTCTGGCAAGCCTTTGGCAACCGAATAGCCATGCGTATCCGTGCGCGATAGAGCCTCTATCATCGCATCTGTCACGATTTTTGGTGCCGCAGATGAGGGCTGGCCA
>WTHV01000153.1 GCA_011525265.1 Alphaproteobacteria bacterium
ATTTGGGAACAAAGGGGACAGGCCAAACACCTTTTTCACGTTCTGGTGATGGGTGCCTGACCTTAAAAGGGGCGGTGCGCGAAATTCTGGCAACAGAGCGGCTAGAAGCGCTGGGGGTAAATACATCAAAAACCTTTTCAGTGATTGAAACAGGACGGTCTTTGACACGAAATGATGAGCCATCACCCACGCGGTCTGCCGTGTTGGTGCGGCTATCGCATAGCCATATTCGCATTGGCAGTTTTCAGCGCAATCTCTATTTGCAAAATCACGACGCAAATGAAGTGCTCGCCCGTCATGTGGTGCGCCACTATTATAAGGATAGAGACCCTGAGGCGCCGTACCATGAGCTTGTGCCGCAATTGCTTGGTGATTTGGCAAAAAAAGTTGCGCATATGGCAGGTGGTTGGATGGCCGCAGGCTTTGTTCATGGGGTGCTGAATACTGATAATTTCAATCTGACGGGGGAATCATTTGATTATGGGCCATGGCGTTTCTTGCCGCATCTAGACCCTAATTTCACAGCTGCCTATTTTGACCAGCAAGGGCGCTATGCCTATGGCAGGCAGCCTGATGCCGCTCTTTGGGCTTTGTGCCGCCTAGCAGATTGCTTTGTGGAGCAGATTGGCAAAGAGGCGCTTGAAGAGGCTTTGCACCCGTTCTTCGCTCATATGGAAGAAGCGATGGTTGCGGCAATGATGCGTCGGCTTGGTTTACGCGCCGATAATGGTGTGGCAATCATGAATGCGTTGCTCAAAGCAGCAAGAGAGAGCAAATGCAGCTTTGATGAGATGTTCATTGACCTCTATGGTGGCGTGCGCCCTGATAAGCTGCTCTATCGCCAAGAATGCTTTGCGCCTTATTTTGCCGCGCTTGATGAGACAGACAGCACAATGCATTTATCACGTGACCATCTTTATTTTGAAGGGGCGCAAAATGCGAGCCTTGTGATTGATGAGGTTGAACGTATCTGGGCGCCTATTGCCGCGCATGATGATTGGTCAGAATTTGAGGCTAAATTGGACGCTATTCGTGCCTATGGCGCGGCATTAGGGCGATATGATGTGCTAGCGTAAAACGCCTAGATTTCCTCTGCGTTAAGGCCACGATTCATCACTGTGCGCATAACAAAGTTTGATTCCATCCGTAAAACATGCGGCAGGGATGATAGGAAATGGGTGTGGATTCTGCCAAAGTCACCAACTGATTGTGCCGCGATTCGAAGCAGATAATCATTTTCACCAGCCACAAGGAAACAGGCCAAAACCTGCGGTACTTTTTGCACCGCATCTTCAAACTCGGCCATCATCTCTGCTGATTGCCCATGCAAGGTAATATGTACCAAAACCAAAACAGAATGCCCAAGCTCTTCAAGGCTAAGGTCCGCATGATACCCCTGGATAACCCCTGATTTTTCGAGTAATGAGACACGGCGCAAACACGCAGAGGGTGATAATCCCACTTCCTGAGCCAGATCAATATTTGATATGCGCGCATTATCTTGCAAGGCGGATAATATCATGCGGTCGATTCTGTCCATTTTACCCTCTTTTTGCACGTGTAATTAATCGATTGTTTAAAATGTTAGCATAATATTTAAGTAAATTCAATTTTGTTAAAATTTATTTCAATTTAACAGTATTTTTCTTGAAACAAAGCACAGATATTTTTTCAGCCCTTGCCTATAGTGCATTGTCCGCTCACCCCCATCATAGGGTGCTGCGTCAGTTTTTCAAATAAGCATAAGCCTTGTCATTCCAGATGGTGAAACGGCAAGGCGCGCAAAACGCAAAAGGGGAGTCTGAACTATGATTATTGGTGTTCCAAAGGAAATTAAAGTCAAGGAATCACGTGTTGGTCTTGTGCCTTCATCTGTTTCAGAATTGGTGCGTCGTGGTCACGAAGTGATTGTCGAGACAAATGCAGGTCAAGGTATTGGCGCTTCTAATGCCGATTATGAAGCTGCTGGTGCAAAAATTATGCCAGATGCGAAATCAGTTTTTGATGGCGCGGGCATGATTGTGAAGGTGAAAGAGCCTCAGCCATCTGAGTGGGTTCAGCTTCGTGAAGATCATATTCTGTTCACTTACCTGCATCTCGCAGCTGATGCCGCGCAAACAAAAGGTCTGATGGAGTCAGGTTGTACAGCGATTGCCTATGAGACAATCACAGATGCCGCTGGTGGACTGCCACTATTGGCACCAATGTCAGAAGTGGCAGGCCGCTTATCTGTTATCGAAGGTGCCGCGCATCTTAAGGCAAATGCTGGTGGCAGAGGTGTTCTTATCTCTGGTGTGCCTGGCACTGAACCTGCCAATGTTGTGATTATCGGCGGCGGTGTTGTTGGTGTGAATGCGGCGAAAATGGCTGTGGGTATGGGCGCAAAAGTCACTATCCTTGATATGTCATTGCCACGTTTGCGTTATTTGTCTGATATTTTTGGTGCGTCTGTTACAACACGCTATTCAAGCGCTGCTGTTTTGGAAGACGCTGTTTGTAACGCTGATATGGTCGTTGGTGCGGTTCTCGTGCCAGGTGCCTCTGCACCGCGTCTTGTCACAAAACAGATGCTGTCAAAAATGAAGCCGGGCTCTGTCCTTGTTGATGTGGCAATTGATCAAGGTGGTTGTTTTGAGACATCAAAAGCAACAACACATGATGAGCCAACCTATATGGTAGATGGTATCGTGCATTATTGTGTGGCGAATATGCCAGGCTCAGTGCCGCGCACATCGTCAGAAGCGTTGAATAACGCCACATTGCCATTCACAATTGCTTTGGCAGATAAGGGCGTTGCGGCTCTTGACGATAATCCGCATCTCGCCAATGGCTTAAACGTCTCTGGCGGTAAAATCCGCTACCAGGCTGTGATTGATGCTTTGGGTGAAAACCCAACTGCCTAAGTCATAATGTGACTGTTATATAGAGATTTTAGAGCGTCAATGTGAGTTTGACGCTCTATTTTTTTAAAAATGAAACTTTGTTGAAAAAAACGAAGAAAAAACACTTGACCATTCAGAGCAGATGTTGAATAACACCATCACTCGCGCAACATATGTTGCAACAGTAACACAGGTCGTGGGGCCATAGCTCAGCTGGGAGAGCGCGTGCTTTGCAAGCATGAGGTCGTCGGTTCGATCCCGTCTGGCTCCACCAACCTGCCTTTGAGGGAAACTTCAAACAAATTATCGTAAGAAAGAGTAGGAGCTTGGCATGGCCGTTCCAAAGAGTAAAATTTCTAAGTCGAAGCGCAATCAGCGCCGCGCCCATGACGCCCTACGCAGTGACGCTTATATCGAAGATAAAGAGTCAGGCGAACTACGTCGCCCGCATCATATCGATTTAAAATCAGGTATGTATAGAGGCCGTCAGGTGTTGAAAGTAAAAGACACTATCTAGTGGCTTGTGCCGCATAACTGCGCGCAACAATATGAAATATGTAAAAAGCGTGGAGGGACACCCTTTCATGCTTTTTGTTTTTTTAAGAGCCCTTTTGTTGAAGGAATGCTTATCATGAACGCAGATGCATCAAAATCGCAGCTTGTCTCAAAATCACCTCTTTATTGTATTGGTGATATTGTGCGCCATAAGCATTTCCCGTTTCGTGGGGTGATTGTCGATGTTGACCCGGAATTTGATAATACGGATGAATGGTATGAGTCTATTCCAGAAGATGTGCGCCCTGAAAAAGAACAACCTTTCTATCATTTGTTAGCTGAAAATTCTGACAGCTATTATACCGCCTATGTTAGCCAACAGAATCTTGCACTTGATTCTGAAAATGGGCCTGTGAGCCACCCTGATGTGGAAGAGGTGTTTGAGACGCTCGAAGATGAGCGTTACCGCCTGCGCAAAGAGGCCTTTAATTAGGCATTATTTCCCCTGAAATTTCAAAAAAGGGGCTTGAATTTTTCTTGCCTATGCTTATGTTAGCGGCATAGTAGACTAAATTGGTCTGCATTTGATAATCATTCGCAATATCAAAAGAGATTTAAACGCCTTGCTACGTCTTAATCGTATGACAGATTATGCCATTTTGTTGCTTGCATCTTTGGCATCACGCCAAGGGGAGGTTGTTACAGCTGGGGCTATTGCAGCTCATACACAGCTTAACCAGCCAACTGTTGCAAAATTGGCTAAGGCGCTTGTGAAAGCTGGTGTGGTGCGCGCTGAGCGTGGTGTGAATGGGGGCTATTGTTTGGCGCGTCCTGCAATGGCCATTAATGCAGCTGAAGTTATTGAAGCAATTGAGGGGCCGATTGCGCTTACCGCCTGTGTTGAAGGGGTGGAAGAGCCGTGTGAGACACGTCATGGCTGTTTCATGTCAGGGCATTGGAATGAGGTAAATAGCTCTATTAAGGATGCGCTTGAAAAAGTGACACTTGATAGGCTGTTTAATCCTGAAGCAATGTTCCCAGATACGGGACAGGCAGAGTTAAAACCTAACCTTGAGACAGCTGAGGCTGTTTCACAAAAGATGAGTTGATTTTATGGGTGCTACCGAAGAAACCATTGCTGCCGTCGAAGAAGCCACTGGCCAGTATAAATACGGCTTTGTGACTGATATTGAGACTGAAAAGGCGCCAAAAGGGCTGAATGAAGATATTATTCGCTTTATCTCAGCCAAGAAGAATGAGCCGGAATGGATGCTGGAATGGCGTCTGAAGGCCTATGCCAAATGGTTGACGATGGAAAGCCCTGATTGGGCAAAATTAAATGTGCCTGAAATTGATTATCAGGATATTTATTATTATGCCGCGCCAAAATCAGCGGAAGGGCCGAAATCATTGGATGAAGTCGACCCTGAATTGCTTGCTACTTATGAAAAGCTTGGTAT
>WTHV01000180.1 GCA_011525265.1 Alphaproteobacteria bacterium
CCTCTAATTGGGGATTAGGAATCCCCCGTTATATCCGTTTAACTACGGGACCACATCACATAAGACCTAGCAACCTTGCCAGTCATTTTCAAGTAAGACTTGGAACGAGGCCATTATGACAAGATACTTACTCATGATTTGCTTAACGCATTAAAAAAAGCCGCCACATATAAGAGGGGCGGCTTTTTCATGTCTGAAATAATGGTCGCTACACTTTCATGCGGCTATGTGTGGCATCATAGAGCGGCTTTAAGCTTGCTGTGACCTCTGCCATTGTGCCATTTACCAACACTTCAAATTTTGACTTCACAATATCAGCCGGTGCCTCGCCTGCGCATGGGATATAGCCCATGCCGACAGAGCCGCCCAAATAATGGCCATAATTGCCAGACGTCAAATAACCAACCTGCTGACCATCACGGTAAATCGGCTCATTATGATAGAACATCACAGATGGGTCTTTGGCCAACACTTGGATCAAGCGGTTTTGCGCGCCGCTCTCACGGCGTGCCTTAACCGCGGCCTCACCAATATAACCTGTTTTGGTCTTTGGTGCGGCAAATGCAAGGCCGGCATCCACAATGTGATCTTCTTCAGAGATATCATGACCGAAGTGGCGGAAGCCTTTTTCGATACGGCACGCATCAATGACATGCATGCCAATTGGCTTTAGGTCAAATTCTTTGCCAATTTCGCAAATATGCTCATAGATATGACCTGCTTGATCAGCAGAACAATAGAGCTCCCAGCCAAGCTCACCCACATAAGAGACGCGGTGTGCACGTGCCAAGCCCATGCCAACCTCAACCTCTTGAACAGCACCAAATGGGAAGGCCTCATTGCTGAAATCATGACGACAAGCCGCATGAAGCAAATCACGAGAATTTGGCCCCATCACAGCAATCACAGCTTCAGCAGCAGTCATATCAATGATGGCCACATGCTCATCAGCGGCAACATGCGTGCGCAACCAATCAAGATCACGTTGCACCGTGGCCGCAGGAAGGGTCAGCATAAACTCATCCTTCATCAAGCGTGCCACTGTTAAATCACATTCAATACCACCTGCCTCATTCAGCATTTGTGTATAGGTCAATGTGCCAACATGATTATCCATCTCATTGGCACAAACACGGTTCAAGAAAGACAAAGCATCCTTGCCCATAACCTTGACCTTACCAAATGATGATAAATCCATCACAGCCACATTTGTCCGAACTGCCATATGTTCTGCGCGGGCATTTTCAAACCAATTTTGTGGACCCCAGCTATAGCGATATTCCCGCTCTTGGCCTTCATTTGCGAACCATCCCGGACGTTCCCAGCCAGCTGTCTCACTCATCACCGCCCCTTGGGCAAGTAATTGATGATGCAAGGGCGAACGACGCACGCCGCGTGAGGTTGTATATTGGCGGTAAGGGAAATGGTCATCATATAACAGACCCAAAGTCTCAGAGACACGCTCTTTCAGGTAAGCCTTATTGCGTTGGAATGGCTGTACACGGCGCACATCATATTCCCACAAATCATAAGGCGGCTTGCCTGTATCCATCCATTGCGCCAATGCCATACCAGCACCGCCTGAGGAGACAATACCGATAGAGTTATAACCAGCAGCAACCCAATAGCCCTCAACACCGGGGGCCTGACCCAAATAATGACGGTCATCTGGGGTAAAGCTCTCTGGGCCATTAAAGAAAGTATGAATCCCAGCTGTTTCCAAAATTGGCATACGCTCAACAGCCGCTGCTAAGATGGGCTCAAAATGATCAAAATCATCTGGCAATTGGTCAAAACAGAAATCTTCTGGAATGCCATCAACTGCCCATGGCTTTGACTTTGGCTCAAACGCCCCTAGCAAGATTTTGCCAGCATCTTCTTTATAATAGGCACATTCTTCTGGTACACGAAGCACAGGCAAGCGTGACATATCAGGAATTTGCTCTGTGACAATGTAGAAATGCTCACAAGCTTGAAGCGGCAAGCTCACACCTGACTTCACTGCTAAATCACGTGCCCACATACCACCACAATTCACGATCATATCACAAGCAATATGGCCAGACTCACCGCCATCACCATCAGCTGACCACGTAACACCTGTTACCTTATCATCCTCAATGACGACATCATCAACCTTAACGCCTTCAAAGATTTGCGCGCCGCCCATGCGGGCACCTTTTGCCAATGCCATTGCGACATTCGCTGGATCAGACTGACCATCCGCAGGAAGGTATACTGCCCCTTTGACATCACCGATATTGAGATAAGGATAGAACTCTTTTGCCTCTTCAGGTGAAATTGGACGTGCTTCAACATCAAAGACAGACGCCATCTCAGCTTGACGTGTGATCTCTTCCATACGCGCATCTGTTAGCGCAACAGTCAACGAGCCTGTGGCACGCATACCTGTTGCAACACCTGTCTCAGCCTCAAGATTCATATAAAGATCAGCTGAATATTTGGCAAGGCGTGTTGCGTTTTTCGAAGAACGCAGCTGGCCAATAAGACCAGCAGCGTGCCATGTTGTCCCAGATGTTAATTGCTTACGCTCAAGCAACACAACATCTGTCCAGCCAAGCTTTGTGAGGTGATAGGCAACAGAACAGCCAGAGACGCCGCCGCCAATAATTACCACACGAGCATTTTTTGGAATGGTTTTTACAGCCTCACTCATGCTCTCAACCTTTCATTCTTTGGATCCCAAATCGCCGATGTGCCATGTACCTTAGCCGCAATATGCTGGCCAAAAATACCAACCGTTACATCTTGACCTGCATCAGCATAATCTGGCTTGATCATAGCCAAGGCGACAATCTGGCCAGAACGATAGGCCATCGCACAGCTTGTGATTTCACCCACAATCTCATCACCAACGCGAATTGGTGACATATAAGGTGCATCACAATCAGTGTCTTCAAGTACCAACATGGTAAAGACTTTATCAGAGCCTTTTTCCTTTTCAGCTAAAAGCGCGTCACGGCCAACAAAGTCACCTTTGTTGAAATCGATAAAGCGTGACAGACCTGCTTGAACGGCATTGTAATCTGTCGATAAATCCTGCTTCCATGCGCGGTAGCCCTTTTCGATACGCATTGAATTTAGCGCATACATACCAAATGGCTTTGCACCTGCGGCCAAGACAGCATCATAAATTTCAGATAGCTGTGCTGACGGCGT
Source organism: Alphaproteobacteria bacterium (assembly GCA_011525265.1). GTDB lineage: Bacteria > Pseudomonadota > Alphaproteobacteria > Puniceispirillales > Puniceispirillaceae > UBA685. The sequence goes on from WTHV01000180.1 coordinate 3,181, forward strand.
ATGTACTTCCCAGCCCAATTCACCAGCAAAGCTCACACGCGCAATCGCGGCAGGCTTACCAGCAACATTACATGGCATATGAGAGAGCCATGGCGCTGAGAGATCGCCATCACAAATTTGTGCCATAAGCTCACGTGATTTTGGACCAGAGATAATCAATGTTGAATAATCATCTGTGTGATCTGTCAATGTGAGGCCTTCAGGCAAGCTTGCTGATAGGAAATCAAAATCATGCCATTGTGCCACAGCAGCTGTGATCAATGTGAAGTGATCTTGCTCATGACGCATGATTGATGTTTCGGTAACAATGCGCCCTTTCTCATCACAATAATAACCAAGGCCCATACGTCCAACAGCTGGCAATTTGCCTGTGATTTGCTTGTTCAACCAATCAGCTGCACCTGCGCCTGAGAGGTTATAGCGAGAAAACCCTGCCAGATCGAGCACGCCAACGCCATCACGAACAGCCTCAACCTCTTCTTTGACGCGCACTTCCCATGGGCCTTTGCGTGACCATGTTTGTGTGGCTTCGTGCGATGTATCATCGCCCTCTTTGGCAAAGTAATTTGCACGCTCCCAGCCATTATAAGCCCCCATGACGCCGCCATTGGCTTTGAGTGTCTCATGCACAGGCGATAGCTTTTTATCACGACCTGCTGGCCATTCATGCTGTGGGAAATGCATGGCATATTCATGGCCATAAACTTCCATACCTTTGGCAATCGCATAAGGCTCATCTGCATGGCTTGTGAAGCGACGCGGGTCACATGACCACATATCCCATTCAGTTGCCCCTTCTGTAATCCACTCAGCCAAGACCTTACCTGCACCACCACCTTGGGCAATACCAAATGTGAAGACACAAGCTTCAAACGCCCCTGGCACGCCTGGCATTGGGCCAATATTTGGATGGCCATCTGGTGTGTAGGGAATAGGGCCATTAATGACATTGCTCATACCAGCCTTCGCAAGCAATGGCACACGTGCCATCGCATCTTCGATATGCCAAGAGATACGGTCGAGATCATCTGGCCATAGCTGGAATGAGAAATCAGCTGGCATTGGATCTGAGGCGTCAATCCAATGCGCACGGCAAGTCTCTTCATAAGGGCCAAGGTTAAAGCCAAATTTTTCCTGACGCAGATAATAGCTTGAATCCACATCACGCAAAATTGGCAATTTGCCACCTGTTTTAGCTGAATAGTCTTCAAGCTCTGTTGTATTTTCTGTCAGCAAATATTGGTGTGACATTGAGACCATTGGCAATTCACGGCCAAACATACGCCCCACTTCAGCCGCACGATACCCTGCCGCATTGACCACATAATCACAGCGAATTTCGCCTTTTTCAGATGTAATGACCCATTCTGTGCCCTCACGGCGCACAGCTGTTACAGGGCAGAAACGAACAATTGTGGCGCCTAAATCACGGGCGCCTTTTGCCAAAGCTTGTGTCAGCTGGGCTGGGTCAATATCACCATCTGTTGGGTCATAAAGCGCGCCTTCAAGATCATGTGTCTCAACAAAAGGATAAACCTCCTGTAGCTCATCCAAAGTCATCATCTTCATATCAATGCCGCGTGTCAGACCCATATCGCGCACA